>JAGFXI010000046.1 GCA_017861095.1 Deltaproteobacteria bacterium
TTCATTTTGACCGCATCGTACGGCATGGAAACCTCCCTCCTTGGTTGCTATGCATCCCCTTTTGGATGTCTGATCCGGATACCTCTCGTCCCTCTGATCATCACCTCCTTTAGCCCTCACATACCATACCCGTTAAGGAGACTCAAACTGGGATAGTGCCCACGGTTCGCCGTAGAAAGATGCACCGCTCCGCCACGTCGGCATACTTTACGCGTCATCTAGGCCCGAGGGCCGAGAAACGCGGGGCCTTCGTCGGAATCCCTATAGACAGGTGGCATGTGCTGACCGTCTCTCCGAACCGGAGACGCACATACACCTGACGGAATCGAGACGTCCGACTGGGAGCAAAGTCTATTTTGGTACGAGCGGAAGCCCTAGAACACGGTTGAGGAATGACAGCCCTGCAATTTCCTGAAGTCGGAATTCTCGCTTCAAGTAAAGAAGATTTATGTCACTTTCTATCGGTTTGTCAAGCCAAAAGTGAATACCAATTAAGTCGTTTGAGTGTGAAAAAAAAGCGTTGATCTTTGAGGTACTTTTTTCTATAGTATTTTCGACATTATTTCAGGAAATCAAGGAGTTTAAGAGGTGGTGACCGCCTCCCTTGCGGAGGCACACCGGATCATGTTTCTCGTTGGCCGGGTAAGGTGGTGCGGAAACGGGGCTATCGATGACCTCGGTCTGGTCAAGTATCCGTCAGTTCCTGCAGCAGCAGCTCAGTGCTGACGATTTCACCCAGTGGGTCCATCCAGTGAAGGCAAGAATCCTGGACGGTGGCGACCTTATTCTCCAAGTCCCCACCCGCTTTCACTCAGAATGGATTCGCGAACACTATCTCCCTCTCATCTATGCACACTGCGAGCGGGAGCGAATACCCGTTAACATTCGCTTACGGCTGCCAGCAAAGGAAGAGAGAGCGCTCCCTTATAATGAACCTTCCTACCAGAGTCGGCTCATTAGCGATGAGTTCCAGCCATCGCAGACTTTCACCACTTTTGTCGTTGCCCCCTTCAATCACTTTGCCTTCGCTGCTGCGCGTTCCGTCTGCGAGGTACCTTCTCTCAATTACAATCCCCTCTTTATCGAAGGGCCTCCTGGCCTTGGAAAAACTCATCTACTCCAAGCTATGGGGAACTACTTCACTGAAAACCAAGCCGGCTCGGCAGTCTACATAGAGTGCCGAAAGTTTCTAGAAGATCAACTTGCCTCCCATAATTTCTCGTTATTACAACTCCGTAACTCGTTAGGGGATGTGGAAATTCTACTTATCGATGATGTGCACCTCCTTCCGAGCGATGGCAATCTTCAGCAATATTTTCTTGAAATTTTTAACGACCTCTACAACCAGGAAAAAGTCCTTGTCTTCACTGGAACCCGACTCCCCCAGCAGATGCCAGAGTTGCTTTCAAGCCTTCGCTCCCGTCTTTCCTGGGGCCTTATTGCCAGAATCATCGAGCCGGAAATAAACCATTGGTCCCACCTTATGGAAACCCTTCTCACCCAAGCGGAAATACCCTATTCCCCCCAAGTCTGTGAATTCCTCGCCAAGTCTAGTCCGCTGAACTTTAGTGCCCTTGGCAAGAGTGTTAAGCGATTGAAGGAGATTTTTCAGGAACGAGGAGAACTACCTGATATCAAACAACTTCGGCACTTTCTCTCATCGAAACACACCGTCCCCGATGAGGTGTCTATCGAGACCATTCAGGGAGTGGTATGCGAGGCCTATAATGTTTCTCGAGAGGCACTACTCGGCAGCTGCAAGAGCAGGTTGTTAGTAACAGCCCGCCAGACCGGGATGTATCTCTCCCGCAAACTCCTCGGCACGACCTACGCCTCGATAGGTGCCACCTTCGGTAATCGTGACCATTCTACGGTCATTTACGCTTGTCGCAAGGTGGTTGCCGAAATTAAAAGAAACCGGGATTTCGCTGAATTGGTTGTTCAAATCGAGAGAACCCTCTCAGCTTCTTGTGGGAAATAAAACTGAATTCTTTCAGCTAAATAGAATTGTAATTTACAGGTGTACATAGCTTATGGATTAGAGTAATATCTTTATATAGCTAGTAATCGATTTCATAGACCGGAAGGAGGCCGAATGGAATTTACGATTCAGCAAGATGACCTACTCAAGGGGCTACAGAAATCTCAGAGTGTCGCGGAAAAACGCAGCTCTATGCCGATTCTCTCCAACGTTCTCCTTGAGGCTGGCGAGGGGGAACTTCGTCTAACCGCAACGGACCTTGAGGTAAGTTTTACCGGAACCTATGCGGCGCGCGTGGTGGACAGCGGAGCCATTACGGTTCAAGCCCGAAAATTCTATGAAATCGTGAAAGAACTTCCCGCCCAAGAGATTAGGGTGCTGGGCAAAGAAAATCAATGGCTCCACGTGTCAAGTGGCAAAACTGAATACAATCTTGTAGGTCTACCCGCCGATGAATTTCCCAAGGTGATGAAATGTGAGGCTATAGAGTGGGTTGAGTTGGAAAGTGCCTTTCTCAAGAATATGATTGAGAAAACGATCTACGCCGTTTCTACAGAAGAGACCCGATACAACCTTTCCGGCATTTACTTCGAGAAGACGCAGATTCAAGAATCACTTGGCTTGAGATTGGTTGCCACCGATGGTCATCGGCTGTCACTTATAGAAATGGGGTTAGCTGAGGTAGAAAAATTTGCCTTCACTAAGGGGGTTATTATACCAAGAAAAGGTATGCACGAGCTCGTTCGAGTATTGGAAGAGGGAGATCGTGTACAAGTTTCCTTCTCTGACAATATAGCTATCTTTAAAGTTGCGCAGTCAATCCTGATGATGAGACTTGTTGACGGAGAATTTCCTGATTATAATACAGTTATTCCGAAGAAGTTTACGCGAATATTCAATGTTGATCGAGTGAAATTTATGGAAATGCTGCGGCGTATGGCCATCATCTCAACTGAACGTTACCGAGGCGTTCGCTGCAACATATTCGCCGAGCGTATGGAGATTATCTCCAATAATCCCGAGATTGGCGATGCCAGGGAAGAACTTCCGATAAGCTATCAGGGCGAGGAGATGACCATCGCCTTCAATCCCCGCTACTTTCTTGACGCCCTTTCAGTCATGAAAAGCCCGATGGTCCAAGCGAAGATGGTGGATGAATCGAGTGCCTGTACCGTCTCAGGAGCCGAGGACGAAGGTTTTGTGGCTGTGGTTATGCCGATGCGTCTGTAGGCTGGGGGCGACGTCGATCTCGAGAATTGAATCTGTGGACCTTACGGTTATCCATACGACGTAGTTGACTCCACTTGCTAGAAGTGAACCGGGTTGAAGTGCAGACGAGGACGACCGAAGGCCCCTCGATGGTGGATCTGTCAAGAGGTACTCGGCTAAGGATTGGTGTTGATGTCCCGTCTGGAACAAAGAGACGGTATCGGTTAAATTCAAAGATTAGGTGAATAGGCAATTCGATCTGGTGGGATTCTATGGATAAATTCGAGCACACCGCCGAAACTCCAGAAAATCAGTACGACGCCAGCAGAATAACGGTACTGGAAGGGTTGGCTGCCGTCCGAAAGCGGCCTTCCATGTATGTCGGGAACCTCTCTACCGAGGGACTTCATCACCTCGTCTTCGAAGTCGTGGATAACAGTATTGATGAGGCTCTCGCGGGCTTCTGCGCTCGGATCGACGTACGTATTGACTCTGATAACACCGTGACAGTAGACGACGACGGACGCGGAATCCCTGTGGATATTCACGAGAAAGAGGGAATCGCAGCCGTTGAAGTGGTGATGACCAAACTCCATGCGGGCGGGAAGTTCGACAATCAAGCCTACAAGGTTTCCGGCGGACTCCATGGGGTCGGAGTATCCGTTGTCAACGCCCTGAGTGAGTTTCTTGAGGTGGAGATCCGGAGAGACGGGAGAGTGTACCGGCAGCGCTATGAGCGTGGTGACACCGTCACACCCGTAGAGGTGATTGGAACTACGCATCGACGAGGCACTCGAGTGACGTTTAGACCGGACTCCGTGATCTTTCCGGATATCAACTTTAGCTTCGAGATCCTCGCCAACCGGTTGCGGGAATTGGCCTTTCTGAACAAGGGAGTGCGAATCACCATTCAAGATCATCGAATCAATCGCCAGCACGATTTCTACTACGAGGGGGGCATCGACTCCTTCGTCCAGTACCTCAATAAGAATAAGACACCTATCCACCCGGAGGTCATCCACCTCTCCGGCACCCGTGATGGCGTGGCTGTGGAGATCGCTCTCCAGTATAGTGACAGCTACACCGAACAAATCTTTGCCTTCGCGAATAATATCAACACGAGGGAGGGAGGGACTCATCTCAGTGGGTTTAAGGCGGGCCTGACTCGCTCGGCGAACCAGTATGCAGCAAGCGCGAACATCCCCAAGCACCTCAAGGGTAAACTTGAAGGTGACGACGTGCGCGAAGGCCTCGCAGCCGTAATCAGTGTGAAACTCTCGAAGCCCCAGTTCGAGGGACAGACGAAGAGCAAGCTGGGGAACAGCGAGGTGAAAGGCCTGCTGGAAACAATGGTGTATGAGCAACTGAGCGCCTACTTCGAAGAGAACCCTGGGGTGGCTCGTGCCGTCCTCGGAAAAGTGGCCGAAGCGGCCCGCGTGCGAGAGGCAGCTCGGCGTGCCAGGGAACTCACCCGACGGAAAGGTGTCCTTGGAGAACACTCCCTTCCTGGCAAACTGGCAGACTGCCAGGAGCGAGACGCGACCTCGAGTGAGTTGTTTATTGTTGAGGGTGACTCCGCTGGAGGGTCAGCGAAGCAAGCGCGCGATCGGAAATTTCAGGCGGTGCTGCCGCTTCGCGGGAAGATCCTCAATGTCGAGAAGGCCCGCTTCGATAAGATGCTGGAAAACCAGGAAATTTGTACCATGATCACAGCCCTGGGTACCGGGGTTGGGAAAGATGATTTCGACCTCAGCAAGTTGAGGTACCACCGCATCATCGTCATGACCGATGCGGATGTGGACGGCTCCCACATCCGCACCCTCCTCCTCACCTTCTTTTACCGCCAGATGGAAGAGCTCGTCCGGCAGGGACATCTCTATATCGCCCAGCCACCGCTCCTCCGAGTCACCCAGGGCAAACGAGAGACGTACATCCGGGATGAGGCGGCATTTCAGCGCTTTCTTCTCGATCGGGCCACTGAAAACCGAAACCTGATCGTCGACAAGAGCAACAAGGTGTACGCCGGCCCGGAACTGCTTCGGGTACTGGAAAAGATGGTTCGATACTTTGATATTCTCGGCTCACTCCAACGTCGCGGCTACGACATGGATTTGATGAAAGAGCTTTTGAAGCTCTATCTGGAAGAAGAGATCCAGGCGGATTACGACAGCATGATGCGGGTGCGGGACCACTTTGTCCGAGTCGGCTTCCAGGTTGGAGAACTGAGGGAGAACGAGGAATACCGTACGTTCGAGCTTTCGGTTCGCCCGCGGGAGAACGGCTGGGAATGGATCACCGTGGGCCGACAACTCTTCAACCTTGTGGACTTTCGTCGGGCCCTCGACCACCGCCGGCAACTCCTCGAATTGGAGGAACCTCCCTATCGAGTGGTTGAAGGGGAAAAGGCTGTCACCATTCAGTCGAAGCGCGATTTGCTGGAATACCTGAGAGAGCAGGGCAAGAAGGGGCTTACCATTCAGCGCTACAAGGGCCTCGGGGAAATGAACCCTGAGCAGTTGTGGGAAACGACCATGAATCGGGAAACCCGGACGCTCCTGCGCGTAACGATCGAGGACGCCGTTGAGGCGGACAGGATCTTCACCATCCTCATGGGCGACAAGGTAGAGCCGCGGCGGGAATTTATTCAGACGAACGCCCTGGAAGTGCGAGAATTGGACATCTGACGTGCTGATCTACGCGGGCTAGATGGCCCTGTCGGACATGATCCTTCAGTCGCGAGCCATCCATCCTGCTTTTTTGTTTCGAGGGTTCAGCCATGGGTGAAGAACTTCGAGGCATCAGGATCGAGGACGAAATCAAGCAGTCCTATCTGGACTATGCCATGAGCGTCATCATCGGCAGGGCCCTCCCCGATGTCCGTGACGGTCTGAAGCCGGTCCACCGTCGGATCCTCTATGCCATGCAGGAGTTGGGGAATGACTGGAACAAACCCTACAAGAAGTCAGCCCGTATTGTCGGAGACGTGATTGGTAAGTTTCACCCCCACGGTGACGCTGCGGTGTATGAGGCCCTGGTGCGGATGGCACAGGACTTCTCCATGCGCTATCCCTTGGTGGACGGCCAGGGGAACTTTGGTTCCGTGGACGGGGACCCTCCGGCGGCCATGCGCTACACCGAGGTCCGGTTGAACCGACTCGCTCACGAGTTTCTTGCCGACCTTGACAAGGAGACCGTTGATTTTGTCCCGAACTACGATGCCTCTCTCGTAGAGCCCTCGGTGCTCCCCACGGGGGTACCCAACCTTCTCATCAATGGAGCAGCGGGGATCGCGGTCGGAATGGCGGCCAATATCCCGCCCCACAACCTGTCGGAGGTAATCGACGGTCTGGTGGCGATGATCGACAATCCCCAGATCGATTTGGACGGTCTCATGACTCTCATTCCCGGCCCCGACTTTCCCACGGCGGGTTTCATCTATGGTACCGGGGGGATTCGCGAGGCTTACAGCACCGGCAGGGGACAGATACGGGTGCGCGCCCGGGTGGACATCGAGGAGATCAAGGGGGAGCGGCAACGGATTGTCATCACGGAGCTGCCTTACCAGGTGAACAAGGCGAGGCTTCTCGAACGGATTGCCGAGCTCGTCAAGGATAAGAAGATCGAGGGAATCCAGGACATCCGCGACGAGTCTGATCGACAGGGCATGCGGGTGGCGATCGATCTCAAGCGGGACGAGCAGGCGGAGGTGGTCCTGAATAACCTCTACAAACACACGCAGCTGGAGGTAAGTTTCGGTATCAACACGCTCGCCATTGTTCACAACCGACCCGAGGTTCTCTCCCTC
The DNA here is from genome assembly GCA_017861095.1 of Deltaproteobacteria bacterium. Taxonomy (GTDB): domain Bacteria; phylum Desulfobacterota; class Syntrophobacteria; order BM002; family BM002; genus JAGFXI01. The sequence goes on from JAGFXI010000046.1 coordinate 6,996, forward strand.
AAAGAGGCTCTCGGCCACTTCCTCGAGCACCGGAGGACGGTGGTCCTTCGGCGCACCGCATACCAACTCCGGCAAGCCGAGGAGCGAGCCCATATCCTCGAGGGGCTGAAGATAGCCCTAGAGAACCTCGATGCGGTTATCCAGCTGATCAAGAGCTCAGCGAGTCCGAAGGAGGCCAGGGCAGGGCTGATGGCCCGGTTCACTCTCTCCGAGGCGCAGGCCCAGGCCATCCTCGACATGCGCCTCCAGCGGCTCACAGGCCTCGAGCGCGATCGCATCCTCGAGGAGCACCGCTCGCTTCTGGAAGAGATGGCAAGGCTCCGGAGTATCTTGCAGGACAGCGCCCTCCTCATGGCGGTAGTGCGGCAAGAGCTCGTGGACTTGAAGGACAAGTACGGGGACAAACGCCTCACCGAGATCGTGCAGGAGGTTCGCGAGCTCCAGGTGGTAGACTACATCGCCGAAGAGGACGTGGTCGTCAAGGTGTCTCACGCCGGCTACATCAAAAGGAGTCCCATCAGCCTCTATCGCAGCCAGCACCGCGGTGGCAAGGGGAGAACCGCCATCCGCCCCCGGGAGGCAGACTTTGTTGAGAATCTCTTTGTGGCCTCTACCCACGACTCTCTCCTCTTCTTCACCAGCCTCGGGCGAGTTTACTGGCTCAAGGTCTACGAGATTCCCACCGCAGGCCCTCTGGCCCGGGGAAAGGCCATCGTCAACATGCTCCCACTCCAGGAAGGGGAGCGCGTTGCCACCATTCTCCCGGTGAAGGATTTCGGCGCCAAACTCTATGTGGTCATGGCCACCCGGAAAGGGGTGGTGAAAAAGACCGAGTTGATGTCTTTCGGAAACCCTAGAACTGGAGGCATCATTGCCCTGCGAGTTGATGACGGAGATGAACTCATTTCGGCACGCCTCACCGATGGGAGCCGGCAGCTCCTGCTTACCACTCAGGCCGGCAAAGCCACGCGAGTTAGGGAGGAACAGATCCGCCCCATGGGGCGAGTTGCCCGCGGTGTGAAGGGCATGGACGTGGACGGCAGCTCCCTCGTGGGTATGGAGGTGGTGAGCGAGGAGGCAACCATCCTCACGGTAACCGAGCATGGCTTCGGCAAACGGACGAGAACGAGCGAATATCCCCTCCGGCGGCGGGGCGGCAAGGGCGTGCTCACGATCAGGACAACGCAGAGGAATGGGCCCGTCGTGGGCTTCCGCCAGGTGGCCGATGGTGACGACATCATACTCATCACCGACCGGGGCCGACTCATCCGGATGAACGTGAGTGAGATTTCGGTGATCGGTCGCATCACTCAGGGTGTCCGCCTCATTGATATGGAGCCTGGCGAGCGGGTCGTTGACATGGCGACGCTCGCTGAAGAGGAGGGACCGGAGGAGTCAATGCCGTCAGCCGGGGCGGGCGGGGATGGTTCGCAGACGGGGTCATGAGCACCAACGACGCGGCGACGCGCAAATCCTCCCTCCTCGCCCCCTTTTGCAAAGGGGGTTGGGGGGGATTTTCGTGTCGTTGTGGATTTCAGCAGGGAACTGAGGAGGGACGCGGGTGAGTGAGCGGACCAGGGAGGGCGGGGAGGTAGAACCAGTAGGCGTGATCGGAGCCGGCGGCTGGGGCACCGCCCTCGCCAATCTCCTCGCGGAAAAGGGTATTCCGGTCTCTCTCTGGGTATACGAGAAAGATCTCTCCAGGACCATCGCCGAGACCAGGGAGAATACCCTCTATCTTCCCGGGATTCAGCTCGCGCCCCTGGTGCATGCCGAGAATGGTCTTGGCAACGTGGTAAGGGCAAAACGGGTGTTGGTGATGGCGGTCCCGTCCCATGTGTACCGCCAGGTGGCGGCCCAGGTCATTCCCCTCCTCTCAGGCAGGGTGATCATTGTCAACGCCACAAAGGGTATCGAAAACGAGTCCCTGAAGACCATGGGGGAAATCTGGCGGGAGATCACGCCGGAGAGCTTGATTTGGGACTATGCCGCCCTGTCCGGGCCGAGTTTCGCCCGGGAGGTGGCGAGACATGTGCCCACCGCGGTCACCGTTGCCGCTACGAGTAAGGAGGTCGCGGTAGAGGTACAACGCCTTTTCGCCACATCGTTCTTCCGCGTCTATAGCAGTACGGACGTGATCGGGGTCGAGTTGGGGGGTGCCTTGAAGAACATCATCGCCCTGGCGGCGGGGATCATCGACGGCCTCGGTCTCGGTCACAACACCAGGGCGGCACTCATAACCCGCGGTCTTGCGGAGATGAGTAGGCTAGGGACTGCGCTGGGGGCCCAGCCCCTCACCTTCCTGGGTTTGTCCGGCGTCGGTGACCTTGTCCTCACCTGTACCGGCGAGCTGAGCCGCAATCGTACTGTGGGATTTCAGCTGGGCCAGGGGAAGAAGCTGGAGGAGATCCTTGGCGAGATGAGAATGGTGGCTGAAGGGGTGAAGACAACCCGATCGGTCTACCACCTCGCCCGGAAACAGCGAGTGGAGCTCCCCATCTGCGAGCAGATGTATCGTATTCTCTACGAGAAGCGATCACCCCGAGACGCGGTGGCCACCCTGATGCAGCGGGATCTCAAGCACGAGCCCGACACCTTTTTCCGGTCTTCCCTCCTCCCTTCGGGCCATGAGTGAGGTCCTGGCCCCAAGTAATGGTTGAACTTGCTTCAGGGCCGGGAAAATCCCCCCAACCCCCCTTTTCGTAAAGGGGGGGCCAAAGGGGGATTTCTCCCACGTGATGACCTCAGTGTACCGTATTGGTGCCGGCGGCGTCATCGCAGCCAGCCTTCGTGGCGAAGGAGCGCTCTCTTGACATGGGTACCGGAGGCGAAGCCGCCGAGCTTGCCCCCGGCAGCAACAACTCGATGACAGGGAATGAAAAGCGCCACCGGATTGCTCCCGCACGCCTGACCCACCGCCCGAGCTGCCTTCGGCCTTCCGAGCCGAGCGGCAATCTCTCCATAGGTAGCCACTCGACCGGGAGGAATCTCCCGAAGGTGAGCCCAGACCTCCAGTTGAAAGGGAGTTCCCTCGAGGTGGACTGGATGATCGAGAGAGCTAAAGTCACCGGAGAAGTATCGCTCCAGCGCTTTAATAGCGGCGGCCAGGGCGCGACCGCTTTCCCTGAGTTGCACGGGGCGATGGCGGTTGTGGAGGTGAGCCAGTAGCTGGCCGAGTTCCTTCTCCCCGAGAAACTCGCAGCAGCAGATCCCCTTCTCTGATCCCGCCAGGAGCAG
>JAGFXI010000279.1 GCA_017861095.1 Deltaproteobacteria bacterium
GAAGGCTTGCAAAGGAAGGTCTATGGTCAGCCGGCTGCGCTTGAACGGATAACCCTGTCGCCTGCTGCCCAGACGAGCATGGAGGGGAAGGGAGCAGAGGCGACGCCGGAGGTGAAGAGCACCGAAAGTCCGCCCAATCTCCTTTCCGAGTCTCAGGCAAAATCAGTCGAGCTCATCCTCGATAAGAGAGTGGCGTTTCTGGAAACCTCGCCTCCGGAAACGACGCCCAAGTCCTATCGAAGGTTGAAGCTGGGCACTGATCTCTACGGGGTGGCGGAGCTGACGGCCTTTGGGGGTGCTCCGCCCGCTCCCAGGCAAGGAGAACAGACCGCGAGGGCGAATGCCAAGCATAGATTACTTACGCTCATCAAGTCCCGGATCACGGGGATCCTCAAAGAGCTGGCCAGCACGACAGGCAAGGAGCTCAATGGTGTCATAGAGTCCTTGCCGAAGCAGATTCCGGAACGGATAGGGACAAGAATTGCTCCCGTCGTCACCCTCTCTCAAGTCGCGCAGAGGGAGGGAGGGGAAGAGATTCAAGTCTTGCTGACCGTGAAGAAGGGAGATGTGCTCCCCTTGCTGGAGGGTGAAGTAGAAAAAGAGGTTCTGACGTCGGGCAGATTCTCTCCTGAGGAGAGAAAGGAAGCCCAGTCGAAATTCAAGAGCATCCTGGAAGCGGAGAGCAAGAAGCCCATGGATGTCCTGTGGAAAATCCAGTAGAGGAGACCCCACCAGAAAATTTCCTTCCATCGAATCTTTGACCTATGGTAGTCTAAAAACAGCGGTGGCGGCCTCTCACCCCGACGGCGCCTTCTGCGACACCTCGAATCTTTGGAACGACTTCTCTCGCTCCCGCGCGATGCTGTCCGCGCTTTCGCAGAGGCGGGGCAGGAATCAGGTTTCTCACAACCAGACTCCTCCCCTTATTCTCGATTAGCTGACCTACCTTCTCGAACGCAAAGACTTGGAAAGGAACAGCATGCCTCCGAGGCTGGAGTCTCGGAGCCAAATAGAGAAAGGAGGAGGGCTATGCCGGACAGCATTTACAAGGTGGTCCAGTTGGTGGGGACAAGTAGCGTCTCCTGGGAAGATGCGGCGAAAAAGGTCGTGGATACTGCAAGCCAGAGCTTGCGAGATCTGAGGGTCGCTGAGATTACCCAACTGGACCTGAAGATTGAAGATGGGAAGGTCGTCGCCTACCGCGCCAGGGTCAATCTCTCGTTCAAGTTCGAAGCGGGCAAGTGACGACGGCATGAATCCGGGTCACTGAAGGAACGTTCTGAGTGTGAACGAGGAGGGGGCGTCGGGGCCTGCCGGTCGTGCCTCGGGCCCCCTCCTTATTGCTCAGCGGCGCGGAAGCTTCTGGGCGGTGCTACCCGAGAGGACTCTGGAATGACCTCTGGAAAAACCGATGAGCCCCTGGTAAAGGAGAACTTTCCTCTCAAGGCGCTCAACACCTTCGGTCTTGATGTGAGGGCGCGATACTTTGCCACCATCGACAGCGATGCGTGCCTGGAGCTCCTCCTCGACCAAGAAATATTTCGCGATCGGAAGTTTCTGATTCTGGGTCACGGGTCGAACGTCCTCTTTAGCTCCGACTACGATGGGCTCGTCGCCCGCATGTGCCTGAAGGGAAAACGGGTTGTTCAGGAGGATTCCAATCAGGTGGTCCTCGAGGTTTCGGGTGGCGAAGACTGGTCTGAGTTGGTCACCTACACGGTGGATCGGGGCTGGGGCGGCATAGAAAACCTCGCCATGGTGCCCGGGACTGTCGGGGCGGCGCCGATTCAAAACATCGCCTGCTACGGGCAGAACCTCGTCGATGTCTTCGTCTCGCTGGACGCGATCGATCTCGCTAGCGGCACCCTGAAGACGTTCAGCAAGGAGGAATGTGCCTTTTCGTATCGAGATAGCATGTTCAAGAGGTCCGAAGGAAAGAGATACCTGGTCACCAAGGTTCGCCTCTCCTTATCGAAGAACCCGGTTACAGATACCTCCTACCATTCGCGCTATGACTCTATCGAGGACGAGCTGAGGGCCAGTGCCCGTCCACCTTTCACGATCAGAGATGTGTACCGGGCCGTCTGCACCATACGGACACGGAAGCTCCCCGACGTGAAGGAGATCGGCTCCGCCGGGAGCTTCTTCAAGAACCCCGTCGTCAGCCGGGAAAAGGCTCTCGAGCTGAGAAAGAGCGTTCCCGGCTTGCAGGTGTACCCCGTGGATCAATTGCTCTATTCCCAGGGCGGTAAGGTCCTGGTTGACGACTCAACGCACCTCAAGGTACCGGCGGGGTGGCTCCTGGAGGAGATGGGCTGGAAGGGGAGGCGAATCGGAAGCTGCGGGCTATGGCCGAAGCACGCCCTGATCGTGGTGAACTATGGCAGCGCCACGCCGGGCGAGCTGCTCGCCTTCGTTGAGACGGTACGGGAGGCTTTCTTCCAGCGTTACGGCATTCGGCTCGAGAACGAGGTGGACATCGTCTGAGGCAGATCCTTGGCTACTCCGAAAGCTTCAGCAATAGGCCCGTCCGCTTCGCCCGGTTCAGCGCCGCCCTCATCAAGTACACTTCCAGGACGAGGTAGACGAAGACAAGGGCATACCCCTTGAGGAGCACGTGGGAGAAGATGGGAGGGAAGCCGTAGAAGTGGCGGAAGTACTCGAGGAAATAGGTGAGGGGGATGAGCGCCGCGAGGGCTGTTCCCCACTGCGGGAGGATGGATACTGGATAGTAGATGCCGCAGACAAGGAGCATGAGGCTCACCAGGGACCAGGCGGCCACCTCGGCGCGGTTGCCGAAGGTGAGGACGAGTATGCAGACGAGGGCGCCCACGGTGGTGGCACAGAGGAAGAGGCCTAGGATGAACAGACCGAGGGCGCCGGCCCCTGGGACGGTGAAGTCGAACTGGAAGAGACGGTAGCTCGCCACCATGAGCAGAAAGAAGACGATCCCACCCCTGGCCGCGCCCACCACAGAAGACCCGAGCAGGAGATGGCGAATCCCAACCGGCGCGATGAAGCCGTGCTTCAGCGCCTTGCTCCACACGTCGTAGAGGAGCACGTAGGAGACATCGAGCTGGCACACCTGGACCGCGCTCATGGAGACGATCCCGACCAGGATGAAGGCCCGCATCTCTCTTGGCAGGGCTGCAAATTCCGTGAGGAGCCCCACCGACAGGAACCCCACCAGCGGCCAGAAGAGGATCTCGAAGAGGGTGAAGACGTTCCTCTTCGTCATGATCCAGTTCTTGTAGATGAAGGCCTTTGTCTTGGTCAGCTCAACTAGCAAAGGCGATGAAGACGTCCTCAAGGTCGGACTCCTGGACCCGAAGGTCGTGGATGGCGATCTTCTCGCTGGTGAAGAGATCGAGGATCTGCGGCAGGCGCTCCCGGTGGTCGTCGACGAGGATCCGGCAGGAGGAGTTGTCGGCCTGGAGGCCATACACTCCCGCCATTCCCTCCAGCGACGGAGCAGGAAGAGCCCCTTGGAAAGTGATGAGGATGGTATCGGCGAGACGGAGGTCTCGCTTGAGCTGCTCCGGCCGGCCGCAGGCCCTGATACTACCCTCCTTGATAAAGGCCACCTCTTCGCAGAGCGTCTCCGCCTCCCTCATGTTGTGGGTGGTCACGAGGATGGTCGTCCCTCGCTCCCGGTGAAGCCGGATGATGAACTCGCGGATGCGGCGGGCCACATCCGGGTCCAGGCCGACGGTGGGCTCGTCGAGAAGGAGGAGCTCCGGGTCGTTGATAAGGGCTTTGGCGAGGGAGAGCTTCTGCTTGGTACCGGTGGAGAGCTCGTCGAACCGGGTTCGGGCCGCCTCGCGCAGGTCGAAGAGGTCGAGGAGACCGTCGACCTTTACCTGCCGCGCCTTCCCCACCAGGCCGTAGAGCATGCCGTAGTACTCGAGGTTCTCC
>JAGFXI010000005.1 GCA_017861095.1 Deltaproteobacteria bacterium
AAGATCCAGGAGTTAACCGCGCTCTACGAGATCGCCAAAGAGCTCAATGCCTGGAGCGAGCTGAAGAAGTCGCTTTACGCAGTCTTGGAGATCCTCTCCAAGTCCTTGGGCATGGCGCGGGGGACCGTCACCATCCTCAATCCGCTCCGGGACGAGATTCGCATCGAGGTGGCTCACGGCCTCTCCGAGAGCGCCATGCAACGGGGGAGGTACAAGCCCGGCGAAGGGATTACCGGCCGGGTCATCCAGCAGGGCAAGGCCATGGTGGTCCCTAAGATCAGCGAGGAACCTTTGTTCCTCAACCGAACGGGAACCCGACGGAAAACGACGGACGAGTTTTCCTTCATCTGTGTGCCCATCAAGAAGGAGCAACAGGTGGTGGGTGCCGTGAGCGTCGATCTCCCCTATGACCCTGCCTTCGACCTGAAGGCAAGCCAGCGCCTGCTCACTGTCGTGGCCACCATGCTCGCCCAGCACGTCATCAACCTCGAGACGCTCCAGCTCGAAAAGGAGGCCCTGCGCGAGGAAAACCTTCGTCTCCAACAGCAACTTGCCAGCAAGCACAGCATCACCAACTTGGTGGGTAACAGCAGCAAGATGCGGGAAGTGTTCCAGATGATCGCCCAGGTGTGCAGCAGCAACGCCACCGTGCTTATCCGCGGCGAGAGCGGCACCGGGAAGGAGCTTGTGGCTAACGCCATTCACTATAACAGTCCACGGGCCACGCAGCCGTTCATCAAAGTGAACTGTGCCGCCCTACCCCCGACGCTCATCGAGAGTGAGCTCTTCGGTCACGAAAAGGGGGCCTTCACTGGAGCCATCAGGCAGAAGCGGGGCAAATTCGAGCTCGCCCACAAGGGGACCCTGTTCCTCGACGAAATCGGCTCTATCGGGATGGATGTCCAGGCTAATCTCCTCAGGGTCCTTCAGGAGCGGGAATTCGAGCGCGTGGGCGGAACGCAAACCATCAAGACCGACGTTCGTATCATCGTCGCAACCAACAAGAACCTGGAACAGGCGGTGGAGGAGGGAACCTTCAGGGGGGACCTCTACTACCGTCTGAATGTCTTTCCCCTTTATCTCCCGCCTTTGCGCGAGCGGAAGACTGATATGCTCCTCTTGGCCGACTACTTCCTTGAAAGGTACGCCAAGGAGAACCAGAAAGACATCCGGCGTTTTTCCACACCCGCGATCGACATGCTCATGCAATACCACTGGCCCGGTAATGTTCGGGAGTTGGAGAACTGCATCGAGCGCGCGGTCCTCCTCTGTGAAGGCGGGGTGATCCGCAGCTACCACCTTCCCCCGACCCTACAGACCGGCGAGAAGTCAGACACCTTACCGGCTCGGTCTCTGGAGCAGGCCGTGGACACCCTGGAACGGGAGATGATTATCGATGCCCTGAAGAACACCCGCGGCAACATGGCCCGGGCAGCCGACCTCCTTCAGCTCACGGAGCGCAAGTTCGCTTACAAGGCAAAGCAACTCGGGGTCGACTACCGTACCTATCGCTAGGGGCGAGGTTCCCGTCTTTACCCCAGCACTCCAGTACTCCAATACTCCACGACCCCATCCCTCCATCACGCAATTCTTGCCCTCTCTTCCTTTCCTACAATTTTGTCTCCCCCGTACAATCGTTCCAAGTACCGACGTTGTCGCTAACCATTTGAAATAATGTTGTTTTTTTGACATCAGCCGGAACTGGCATAGGGGTTGCCTAAACCTCCGCCCGGGAGGCGCCCCGTCCCATCCCCCTGGACGTTTTTTTCGAATGGAGGTTACAACCATGGTCAACACAGGAGACACCGCTTTCATCCTCGTCAGTGCGGCGCTCGTCATGTTCATGACCCCCGGCCTAGCCCTCTTCTACGGCGGCATGGTCCGAAATAAGAACGTACTGGCAACCATCATGCAGAGCTACATCATCATCTGTCTGGTGAGTGTGAGTTGGACCCTTTGGGGTTATTCCCTCTCCTTCGGGCCCGATGTGGGAGGAGTCATCGGAAACCTATCCTGGTTCGCCTTGACGGACGTGGGGCTCACCCCCAGCGCCGACTACGCGACCACGGTCCCCCACCTCGCCTTCATGGTTTTTCAGTTGATGTTTGCCATCATCACCCCGGCGCTCATCACCGGCGCCTTCGCTGAGCGCATGAAGTTCAAGACCTTTCTCGTCTTCATGATCCTCTGGTCTACCCTCGTCTATAGCCCCCTGGCACACTGGGTCTGGGGCTCGGGCGGCTGGCTTGCCAAGATGGGTGCCCTCGACTTTGCCGGCGGCACCGTGGTGCATATCAGTTCCGGGATCTCGGCCCTCGCCGCCGTACTTGTCATCGCCAAGCGGCGTGGGCACGGCAAGGAGCAGTTCATCCCCCACAATGTGCCCATGACCGTTACCGGGGCCGCCATCCTCTGGTTCGGCTGGTTCGGCTTCAACGCCGGAAGCGCCCTCACCAGCGGTGGGCTTGCAGCGAGCGCCTTTGTGGCCACCCATATTGCCGCAGCAGCGGCTGGTCTGACCTGGCTCATCACGGAGTGGATCCATCGGGGCAAACCGACCACCCTTGGTGCGGCCAGCGGTTCGGTGGCCGGGCTGGTGGCCATCACCCCTGCCTCCGGCTTTGTCGGCCCGGCCTCGGCGCTCATCATTGGTGGGGTGGCGGGAACCCTCTGCTATCTGGGTGTCATGGCGAAGTCAAAATTCGGCTATGATGATTCCCTGGATGTCGTGGGGATCCATGGTGTCGGGGGCACCTGGGGTGCCTTGGCCACCGGCCTCTTCGCCACTGTCGCCGTCAACGAGGCCGGCAAGGACGGGCTCTTCTTCGGCAACCCGGCGCAGCTCTGGATTCAGTTCGTGTCGGTTGTCACCACGTGGGTATTCGCGTTCGTCATGACGATTATCATTCTGAAGGTTCTGGATGCGACCATGGGGCTCAAGGTGAGCGACGAGGAAGAGGTGCGGGGCCTGGATATCACCCAGCACAGCGAAACCGCTTACAACGTGTAGTGCTCTCCCGCGCGGCTCCAGCTCATGGAGGCATGAGCAGCAGGGAAGGAGAAGATCATGAGAAAGATCGAAGCGATTATCAAACCATTCAAGCTGGACGAGGTCAAGGAAGGTCTCATGGAGATCGGCGTGAAGGGCATGACGGTCACCGAGGTCAAGGGATTCGGCCGCCAGAAAGGCCACACCGAGATCTACCGCGGCGCCGAGTACCGGGTTGATTTTGTCCCCAAAATCAAAATCGAAGTGGTCGTGGCAGCGGATATGGTCGCCGAGGCGGTCAAGGTGATCGAGCAGAAGGCCAAGACCGGAGCCATCGGTGACGGCAAGATCTTCGTCAGTTCCCTGGAGGAGGTAATCCGGATAAGGACCGGAGAGCGAGGTAAGGAAGCGATCTGACAGGTTCTTGGAAAGTCCCAGGAGTCGCCCCCTCCTGGCACGTCGGGCTGTGCGTTCTATTTCCGCTATCGAGCCGCCGAAGATCCCAGGTGCGAGAGGAATCCCTCTCCGTGCCTCGAGCCAGCCCTCGACAGCACGAAAAACAGTGGCGGGACAAGGCTGACTGTTCCTATGGAATCCCCCGTAGAACAACTGCAGCGAAGGAAACGGCACCTCGTATCGCAGTTCCTCGCGGGAAAGGAACCCCAGTTTCTACTCCGCCATGCCGAGATTCTCGACGACTACTTCCGGGAGAGCTTTGCGAGAAGCTCCGTCGGTCCGCGCATGCGGATGGACAAGAATCCCTATGCCTTCATCGCCCTGGGTGGCTACGGCAGGAGAGAGCAGTCTCTTCACTCCGACGTCGACGTGCTCCTGCTCTTCAGAAAAAGGATCCCCGAGGAGGCGAAGGAACTCATCCAGGAGATCATCTATCCCCTCTGGGACCTTGGGCTGGAGGTGAGCTACAGCACCCGCAGCCTGAAAGACTGCATCAATTTGGCCGCCCAGGAGTTCGAGGTCCTCACCTCCCTCATGGATGCCCGGTTCCTCTGTGGCATTTCCTTCCTCTACCTGGATCTCATCGAGACGATGCGGCTGAAGATCTTGGGCCGCCACTCCCCGGCCTTCGTGCAGTGGCTCGCGGAGAGAAGCCAGGAGCGTCACACCCGGTTCGGTGATTCCAGCTACCTCCTCGAGCCTAACCTGAAGGAAGGCCTCGGCGGTTTGCGGGATTACCACGTCATGCTATGGATTGCCCGGGCCAAATACCAACTCAAGGAACCGAGAGATCTCGAGTACCTCGGCCACCTCTCCCATGAGGAATTTCAGAGCATCTCGCTGGTACTCGACTTTATCTGGACCGTACGTAACTGGCTGCACCACACCGCCCAGCGCCATTGTGATCAGCTCTATTTTGAGTATCAAGTGGCGATCAGCCGCTCCATGGGATTCGAGGCAGAAAACGGCCAGCAGCCAGTGGAGCGCTTTCTCGGCACTCTTCACGGGCACATGGAGTTCTTGAAGCAGCAGCACCTGACCTTGGTGAGCAGGGCGCTCCCGAGGAAGCAACGGCTGCCGTCAGCGCTGGCAAGTCGGCGGCCGGCCCTGAGCGGCATCGAGTTCCTTCAGGACGCATTGACCTTCGAGTCTTCTGAGGCGATTCTGGAGAATCCTTACTTGCTGCTCACGATTTTCGATCAGAGCGCCAACCTGGGAGTGCCGCTAACCGTTGAGGCCCGACGGCTCGTCAAGGAGTTCCGACACCTTATTGACGACGAGATCCGCTCCTCCCACACAGCGGCGCGGGTGCTCAAGAGAATTCTGGTGGCCCCCGTCAGATCCTTCGATGTCCTCGAGGAGATGTTGAACACTGGGGTGCTCATCTCGCTGATTCCCGAAATGCAGGGGCTCATCCATCGGATCCAGTACGACGAGTACCACCTGTACCCCGTAGACAAGCACTCTCTGCGCACGATCCAGGTGCTGAAGGACTTTGGCAGCCCCGGCGCGGATCACCAGGATGCCATTTACCGCCAGATCTTTGCCGAAATTGCTCGTCCCGACCTCCTCCTCTGGGCCGGCCTGTTCCACGATATCGGAAAATCTCTCCCCGGCCAGGACCACGCCCGGCATGGAGCAGAGCTCACTCGGGAGATTCTCAGGAGACTCCATTTTCCCGACCCAGACATCGACACGGTTGCATTTCTCATCACGGAGCACCTGCTACTGGTCAACACCGCTACCCGTCGGGACCTCAACGACGAAAAGATCGTCGTCCAGTGCGCCAGACGGATCGGCGACGTGGATCGCCTGAAGATGCTCCACCTCCTAACTGTGGCGGACTCGAAAGCCACCGGTCCGAAGGCCTGGAACGACTGGATTGCGGTCCTTCTCAAAGAGCTCTTCTTCAAGGCCCTTCACATCCTCGAAAAGGGAGAGCTCGCCACACCTACCGCGGTCACCATTGTGGCGAAGAAGAGGGACGAACTCTTTCACGTAGCCCAGTTTCCCCCCCGGGATGAGCTCGGCACGCTCTTCGAGCAGATGTCACTTCGTTATCTCCACTCCACGTCGGTCAAGGAGATCGTACGCCACATCGAGCTCTATCGACGCCTCGGCGAGGGGGATTCCGTCTTGGAGACCGACGCCCATCGCGGCAGCAAGTACCGCACCGTAACCGTCTGCGCCAAGGACCGTCACGGCCTGTTCTCCAGGATTGCGGGCGTCTTCACCCTGAACAACCTCAACATCCTGAGCGCTGAGATTTACACCTGGCGCAACGGCGTCGCTCTCGATATCTTCAAGGTCACTGCACCTCCCGACCTCCTGCGCGAAGAAGACACCTGGAGCCGGGTGCGAGACAACCTGCGCGCCGCACTCAGAGGCGATCTGGATCTGGAGCTTGCCCTCGAAGAGAAGGTTCGAGCCTACCAGGCCGCCGCTCGGAGCCATACTGGGCTCAGGCCAGACAGAATTGTGGTCGACAATCGCGCCTCCGACTTCTTTACCATCATCGAGGTCTATACCCACGATTTTCCCGGCCTCCTCTACAAGGTCACCACTGCCCTCTTCCGTTCTCGGCTCAATATCTGGGTAGCAAAGATCGCCACCAAGGTGGACCAAGTGGTGGACATCTTCTATGTCCGCGATTTCGAAGGACAGAAGGTGGACGGCCCTGAGCAGGTAGCCGCGATCAATGAGGCCATAGGCCGCGTCCTGAGTGCCGGTCCCATTAACGGCAAGCAAGGCTTTTGAGAGCTGCACATCCCGGTTGTTCTCCTTAACCCGCGTTATGCGAGTTAAGCCGGGGATGCGGGTGGTTTTTTTTCCGGTGTTGCCGCAAGCAAAAGGGACCAGAGGGGAGAAGGCAACATTTTTGCAGTTTCTGCGCGCTAGATTCCTGCAGAATTGTGGTTTTTCGAGGAATGACACTCCCCGGTTGTCTCTCTATGTATTTAGATCAACATGTATTTTTGTTATCGTCCGTCCATGGCACAGCTCTTGCCAAAGACCAGCGCACAAAGAGCTGTTTCTTTGCAAGGACTGGGAAATTAGCCGCTCCTCTTTGCTCCCCTATCGGGAGCGGGGATTAAGGACTGGCCAAACACAGCGAGAGGGAAGGAGAGGAAGAGATGAGTGGACCGCAGACAGCAAGGGATGTCCTAGAACTGATGAAGAAGGAGAAGGTCGAGATCGTGGATCTCCGTTTCATGGACTTTCCCGGACTCTGGCAACACTTTTCCGTTCCGGTTAGGGAGATCGAGGAAGACACCTTCGAGGCGGGCCTCGGTTTCGACGGGTCGAGCATCCGCGGTTGGCAGACCATCAACGAGTCTGACATGCTCGTGAAGCCTGTGCCAAACACGGCGTTCATCGATCCGTTCTTCGCGGCAAAGACCTTGGTCATGATCTGTAATATCTGCGACCCTGTTACCGGCGAGGACTACACCAGGGATCCCCGCAACATTGCCCGCAAGGCGGCAAACTATCTGAAAGGGACCGGGATAGCTGACACGGCCTACTACGGCCCGGAACTCGAGTTTTTCATCTTTGACGACATTCGCTTCGACCAGAATGAGCATGAGGGCTACTATCATATCGATTCTGTGGAAGGTCGCTGGAACACGGGTAGGATGGAGAATCCCAATCTCGGTTACAAACCGCGCTATAAAGAGGGATACTTTCCGGTACCGCCCACTGACAGCCAGCAAGATATCCGAAGCGAGATGGTGCTGGCCTTGGAGAAGATAGGCATCCCCATCGAAGCGCAGCACCACGAGGTCGCTACCGCCGGGCAGGCCGAAATCGATATGCGCTTTGCGCCTCTCGTCGAGATGGCGGACAACGTGCTCAAGTACAAGTACATCCTCAAGAACACTGCCCGCAAGCACGGCAGGACCGTGACATTCATGCCGAAGCCGCTCTTCAATGATAACGGGAGCGGCATGCACGTCCACTTCTCCCTGTGGAAGGGAAATCAGAATCTTTTTGCCGGCGACGGCTACGCCGGGCTCTCCCAGATGGCCCTCTACGCCATCGGGGGGTTTCTCAAGCACACCCCTTCCCTCCTCGCCTTCACGAGCCCCACGACGAACAGTTACAAGCGTCTCGTGCCCGGCTTCGAGGCCCCAGTGAATCTCGCTTACTCCAGACGAAATCGGAGCGCGTGCTGCCGCATCCCCATGTACTCGCCTGCCGCAAAGGCAAAGCGGGTCGAGTTCCGCTGTCCGGATCCGAGTTGCAACCCCTACCTCGCGTTCTCAGCCATGCTCATGGCGGCGCTGGACGGCATTCAGAACAAGATCCATCCCGGCGAGCCCATGGATAAGGATCTGTACGATCTCGAGCCCGAAGAATTGGCGAAAGTCCCACAGACTCCGGGGTCCTTGCGCGACGTCCTGAACGCCCTGGCAGCGGACCATGAGTACCTGCTCAAGGGAGACGTGTTTACCCCGGACGTGATCGAGACCTGGATCTCGTACAAGATGAAGAACGAGGTCCAGGCTGTCGACCTCCGGCCCCACCCGTGGGAGTTCGCCCTGTACTTTGACATCTAGGCCCGCTCGCCTGTTAGCCTAGACCTCCACCCCCAACCGACAGAAGGGGCTCGTTGTGAGCCCCTTCTGTTGTCTCCGGGATACTTGCAAGGAGCCGCCTTGCGGTGTGAGCGGCTTGCAGCCGCGATGACGGGCGTTCTGCTGATGAGAGCGGCTTCGTCCTCGAGAGCATTAGGCGCCTGAGCTTCGCCAAGTTAGGCCGCCGCGCCCGAAGAGCCTGCCATTTGCCAGGACTGGTATGGGCCGGTAGAATGGTGTGTCGACAGCAGATCCCGGCAATGACGTCGCCAAACCACCGCGAGCAAAGAGCATGAAACCCACCATTGACGAGGTCAAGGCTGCCTGCCCGGGAATAGACGGGGAGCTCGTCCGCGAGCATATGGCGCGCCTTACCGAGCGCTATTTCCTCAGCTTCCCCGCCGAGACGGTATACCGCCATCTTGGCGCCCTGGCCCGGCTCTCTCCTGACCATCCGGTGGAGGTGCTTTTCGATCGTGGTGACAGTGAAACCGTCGCCTGCACGGTGTTGGGATTTGATTATCCAGCCCTCTTTTCCTTGATCGCCGGCGTCCTTGCCGGCATGGGTTTCAATATCCTCTCGGGGAATGTGTTCACCTATGAGCGGACTTCGAAACCCGCTCGCAAGGAGCCCGGGCGTGGGCAGCGCCAAGACCTTCCTTCTCGGGCACTCCTCGGCCGACGGCGGATCGTCGATCATTTCGCCGGGGAGGTCGAGACCGCGCTCTCGTTCGAGGTGTGGGCTGTGGAGCTCAGGACAAGGCTTGAAGAGATCATCGGACTCGTCGAGCGGGGCGAGAGCGACCTAGCCAAACACCGGGTCAACGAGATGGTAGTGGCGCGGCTCGCACAGTTGCAACAGGGTGCGGCGCCCGTGCTCTACCCCGTGGAGATTGAGGTGGACAATACCGCCCCGTCCCACACCCGACTGAAGATTTTCTCCGAGGACACGCCGGCCTTTCTCTACTCGCTCACGAACGCCCTCTCTCTCCACGGCGTCTCCATCGAACATGTGCGTATCCGCACTGTAGAACACCGCATACAAGATGAGATCGATATCGTGGACGGGAAGGGTAACAAGATCGAAATCCCGGAGATCCTTAGCTCGATCAAGCTCTCGGTGCTTCTCACCAAACAGTTCACCTACTTCTTGGGCAGAGCGCCCGATCCTTACGCCGCCCTCCGTCGGTTCGAGTTCCTCGTTCGGGACATGGTCCATCTCCCCAAACGGGAACGGTGGCGTGCGATTCTCTCCAACCCCAACACCCTCCAGGATTTGGCCCGTCTTCTCGGAACCAGCGATTACTTGTGGGAAGACTTCATCCGCCTCCACTACGAGACCCTGTTGCCCATGTTGAAACCATTGGTGGCGGGAGAGCGCTTCAGCGACCCGATCGAGACCATTCCCGTACGCATCAACCATGCCCTGAACGGCGCCACCACCTTGGAGGAGCAGCGTCAACGGCTGAACGTCTTTAAGGATCGTGAGATCTTCCTCATCGACCTCGATTATATCCTGAACCCCGAGATGGAGTTCAGCGAGCTGGCCGAGCGGTTGACCGCCTTGGCGGAGCACGTGGTGGCTACGGCCGCGCGCCTCGCCTACGAGCACCTGGCCCGACGTTATGGCATTCCTCGGTCGGCGGCAGGGCTCCAGTCCCGTTTCACCATTCTCGGCCTCGGTAAACTTGGTGGCGCCGCCCTTGGCTATGCTTCTGACATCGAGTTCCTCGTCGTGTACAGCGATAACGGCTGGACCGACGGCAAAGACTCCATAGCCAACTCGGAGTTCTTCGCCCGTTTGGTCCGAAACACCTCCCAGTTCATCGAGGCAAAGCGAGAAGGGATCTTTCACGTGGACCTCAGGCTCCGTCCCTACGGCAGCGCCGGGCCTCTCGCAAGCAGCCTCGAAAGCTTCTGTCGCTACTACGGCCCCGGGGGAGATGCCCTCTCCTATGAGCGGCTCGCTCTGGTGCGCCTTCGCTGCATCGGGGGAGATAGAGCCCTGGGAACTCAGATCGAGCGCATCCGGGATGAGCTCATCTATGCATCCCAGAACATCAATCTCGAAGAGCTTCGCGGGCTTCGGGAGAAGCAGTTCAATGAGAAAACTGAAGGTGGAAAACTGAACGCCAAGTTCAGTCCGGGCGGCCTGGTCGATCTCGAATACGACATCCAGATCCTCCAGATCGTGTACGGAAAGCAGGTTGCCCCGCTCCGGACACCCCTGCTGCATCGGGCTCTCATGGCTCTTGCCGACGCGGGAGTCTTGTCGCCGGAAGAGACCAATCAGCTGATCGAGGCCTATTGCTTTCTTCGCCGACTCATCAACGCTATGCGCGTCCTCCGGGGCTCAGCGCAGGATTTGTTTCTTCCAGCGGTGGATTCCGTAGAGTTCGCCGCTCTTGCCAGGCGCACAGGCTACCGGAGGGGTGGCGCTCTTGATCCTTCCCAGCAACTCCGCCTCGATTTTGAGACCCATACCGCGACGGTGCGTGCCTTTGCCGAGAGGCACTTCGGCCGGGATTCCCTCCCGGGACCCGATGTCGGTACCGTTGCCGACCTAGTGCTCTCCGAAAACCCTCCCCCCCATCTTCTCAAGAAAATTCTCATCGCCGCCGGCTTCGCCAACGTCGATCGCGCCTACGTCAATCTCAGGAGCCTGGCGGGGACCGGCTCTCGGCGGCAGACGTTCGCCAGGTTGTCCCTTCTCGCCTCGGACATCCTGGCGCGAACTCCCGATCCGGATATGGCCCTCAACAACTGGGAGCGTTTCATCAGGGCGCTCACCAGCCCTGAATTTCACTACAACCTCCTTCTCTCTCAACCCATGCGGCTCGAGATCCTCCTTACTATCTTCGCCGGCAGTCAATTCCTGGCAGATGCCCTGGTGCGGAACCCGGGGTTCCTCGATTGGATCACCCTGCCGGAAAACCTTCACCAGTCAAGATCGAAAGAGGATCTGCAGGGAGAGCTCCGGGCGGGGGCAAACTCCGGCCAGGGCCACCTGATCTGGCTCAACCGACTTCGACGCTTTCGTCGGCAAGAAATCCTCCGTATCGGCACCCGCGACATGTATCTCAAGGTCTCCACGGGGCAGGTGATGCTTGAGCTTTCCACCCTTGCCGATGCCATGACCGGCGCCGCTTTGAGCAACGTCTGGGCACGCTCGGCTGAGGCGGAGCGCAAGTTCCCTGGAGATCTAAGCGCACTTGCCGATCAGTTTTGCATCCTGGCCTTCGGGAAGCTCGGCGGCAGGGAGCTCAACTACAGCTCCGACATCGACCTCATGGGGATCTTCGCTGGCTCCCCCACGTTGGCGGCAGGCCTCGGCCTCGACTCGAGCATGCTCAAATACCTCTTCACCTGGGTCATGGAGCGGGTGACCCTCGACCTCTCCATGCACACTGAAGAAGGCCATGCCTATCGGGTGGACTTACGCCTGCGACCCTACGGCGGCGCGGGCGAACTGGTTCCCTCCTTCGCCGGGCTCGTGGCCTACTACGATGAGACCGCATCCCTCTGGGAGCTACAGGCTGCCCTCAAACTTCGCCCCATTGCCGGAAGTTTCGGTCTCGGCTTTGCCTTCCTTGACCGACTTCGTCCCATCCTGCTCCGACGACGGCGGCCGGAGGAGATCGTGCAGTCCATCGAAAAGATGCGGAGTGCAGCTATCAAGCAGGGAAGTCGTGCCGTGGGGGCCGCCGGGTTGGACGTGAAGAGCGGAGCGGGCGGCCTACGGGATGTGGAATTTCTAGTCCAGGGTCTCCAGTTGATCCATGCCGCTGATCAACCCGAAGTCCTGGAGGGGAACACCCTAGCGGCTCTGAAGAGGCTCTGCGATGCCGGTCTGCTCCACGATTCAGTTTCGGAGCAACTCCGGCACGACTACCTCTTCCTCCGCGTTGTGGAACACTACCTCCAGATCCTTGAAGACCGGCAGATTCACGCCGTCCCCGATGATAGTGCCGAGCTAACCGCCCTGGCCAAACGGGTCCTCGGGCCCGACGAAGAAGGCTCGAGTTTTAAGGAGAAGCTGGAGGCCTGCACACAACGGGTACGTGAGACGTATGTGAGGCACCTTTTAGAGGCAGAGGGCAAGGGACATGGAGCACGGTAAGGACATTCTCGTTTCCACTGACGAGGGTGAGGTCTTTTGAGAACCTGGGGGTTACCGTCATGTCGGAGTCGTTACGTTTTCTCGTTGTCCAACATATGCCCTGGGAAGGACCGGGGGTCCATCTTCTTCGGGCCGCAGCTCGATTTGATGTCCAATTTCAGGGCGTAGAAATCTGGCACAGATCCATCCCGGATCCTCTCCGCTTTGATGGGATGGTCATCCTCGGCGGCAGCCCCAACGTGGATCAGGAGGTTGAGTACCCCTTCCTGACAGCGGAGAAAGAAGCGATCCGGCGGGTCATCCGGGCGGGAAAACCATTCCTAGGCTTCTGTCTTGGCCACCAGCTCCTCGGCCATGTCCTCGGCGCCCAGGTGGGGCCCAACTTCCGTCGCAGCGTCGGGTTCACGGAAGGTCGTTTGACCGCGGCGGGTAGAGGCCACCCCCTCTTCCAAGGCCTTCCCGACTCCTTTCCCCTCTTCAAGTGGCACGGCCAGGCCGTGTTGAGACCGCTTCCGGAACATCTCGAGGTTCTGGTGACCTCCGCCGACTGCGAGATGGAGGCCATTTCCTTGAAGGGGAAACCCTACATCATCGGCCTCCAATTCGACAACCATGCCGCCTGTCGGATGGACGCCGCAGTCTGGCTCGACGGGGATCGCGACTGGCTCTCTCAGCCGCCGGAGGTGGATCCTGCTCTCGTGTTGAGAGACGCGGAAAGGCTTCAGGAACTCATGGGCGCGCAGTTCGAGCTCTTCTTCGGGAACTTTATCTCCCTGTGCCGGAGTCGATGATGAAGCAGCGATTGCCTTCTTTGGACACAGAATCAGGCCGGCGACCATCCGAATCCGGAGGCCGGCCTAACCGTGCCGTCCCAGAGGCGACAGAACATCCGGCCGTCAAGACTCTTCGGCTGCTTGCCGCCCGCCATGGCAATGATCCTTGGAACTGGCACACCCAGCAGACGCCCTTTCAGGTCCTCATCGGGACCGTCCTCTCTCAGAGAACCCGTGACGAGAAGACCGACGCTGCAGCGAGGGCCCTCTTTTCTCGATATCCGTCCCCCGAAGCGCTCGCCGTCGCCAGGGTGGAGGAGATCGAAGCGCTGATCCGACCGGTGAACTACTACCGCACCAAGGCGAAACGTATCCACGACATCGGCATCATTCTCCTCGCCCGCTATAAGGGGAGGACGCCCGACACGATCGCCGAGCTCATGAAGCTTCCCGGAGTGGGCCGGAAGACGGCCAGCTGCGTCATGGTCTATGGCTTCGGGAGGCCGGCCCTTCCCGTGGACACCCACGTTCACCGCATCGCCAACCGAATCGGCCTGGTCCGGACCAGAGTACCGGAAGAAACCGAGCGCGCTCTTTGTGAGGTCCTCCCGGAGAGACACCTCATGTCGTGCAACGAGCTCATGGTGAAGCACGGCCAGACCATCTGCAGGCCGAGAAGCCCAAAGTGCGGAGAGTGCCCGCTCGCCAGCGTCTGCCTTTACGCTTCAACTGCCCGAGAACGAAACCACCTTTAGGCCACTCTAGGCAATTCCCTCAGTTCAGAGGCTTTCCTTTCCCTCCAGCCCCCGCAAGAACGCTCGCACAGCCTGGCCCAAGACACGGTGGTTGTAGCCGCCCTCCAGCACGGCAAAGCATCCACAGCCCAGCCGCTTGCTTGCCTCCCTCACCATCTGTCCCATGGCGTAGTAATCCTCGGTGAGGAGCAATCCTCCCCAGTCCTCGCGATGATTGTCAAAGCCGGCGGAAACGGCAATCATGTCCACCTTTGCAGCGGCAAGATTCCCGGACACGTCTCCCAGGTAATGTTTCCGATCGCTGCCCTGGGGGTTGTGGATAGTGACGTACCCTCTCGGTTTCAGGATGTTCACCGTGCCGTCGCCATAATGGAGGTCGAAGTCGAGCACGTGGGCAGTTTGGATTTTCCCGGCTCGCTTCAGGTGATCCAGGGCGATCGCCATGTTGTTAAAGAAACAGAATCCCCACGCGTGCTCGGCGGAGGCGTGATGGCCCGGTGGCCGAACCAGGGCGAAGGCTGGTTCCTGCAGCCCGAGCGTTGCCGCCTGGATAGTGGCGCCAGCCGCCAGAGACGCGATGTTGTAGAGCCCTTCGTGACGCACATCCTGAATGTGGCCTGGTGTGTGGATGGCGGCGATATCCCCGTGCTCTGCCGGCCGAGCCTCGACCAGGGTGTGTTCGTCCCGGATCTCCTCCAGGATCGCCTCGATTCTGCCGGGAGCAGCGGCAGGGTCCCAGGTGTAGCACTCAAAGAAGCTGTCGCTGGTGAAGACTTGCATGGCCGCACCTCTTGGTTCTTGCTCCCACCGCCCTGCAAAGATGAGGAGAGAGCCGGTTCATGAATCGGGATCTTTCATCAACCTGATAACCCCAATCTTGTCCACTTAGGCCGTCGGTGCGCAAAAATCCCCCCTCGCCCCCCTTTACGAAAAGGGTAGTTGGGGGTGGGCTACTTCGGGCCCTGGGGCATTCTCGACCCTTGAATGAGCCGTATTGGGGCTAGGTAACAAGCTTTTTCCTCAGGATGACAAGAAAATCCTGAATGTTCGTGACGATGGATGTGACCCCCAGCGTTCCCCGGTCCCGCAGCTTGTCCACGGCGAACTCGGATACATCTACGGCGTAGATGTAGACTGGCCGGAGTCTGCCCTTCACCAACTGGTAGGAAGGAGTGAGATTGCCGGCCGCGATAGAGTGGAGCTGAGTCGCAAGCCCGATGAGAGTCGTCGCGCGCTTGGTGTGCTCGCGCATGGCGTCCTGCGCCGCAGTGGCATCCACGATCACTCCTGGCAAGGGTCCGTCGTCGCGAATGGATCCGGCAAGAACCAAGGGGATCTTTCGCTCCAGGCAGGCGTGAACCACTCCGTTGGTAATCCCCTCCCGCTGAATAAGGGCTTCGACAGATCCGACCGCCCTTGCCCGGTTGAGCACGTCGAGGTGGTGATAGTGTCCGTTCGGCTTGGGCACCTGAGAGTAAATATCCTGCCCGAGGGCGGTGCCGAAAATGGCAGCCTCAAGATCGTGAGTTGCCAGGGCGTTTCCCGCAAAGATGGCATGGACGTAGCCACCCCTGATCAAAGAGACCATGGCCGCCCTCGAATCCGAGTCAAAGACAACGGCCGGCCCCAGCACCCAGACCACGTAGCCGTGAAGCCGCTCATGACTGAGCAGTTCGTAGAGGACGTCGTAGTCACGGGAATACGATGTCTCCCGAGTTCGCCCGAGGCGAAAGGCGAACTTCTCACGCAGCGGAACGGAGCCCTGAAATCCCCCGGTATGGACGTAGATCCCCCCCTCGCCGTTCTCCGTCCTCCCGACAACGACCTGGTCACCGGGAGAGAGCCGTCTCTGTTCTACCACCTCGACGGACTGGGTCCGCGCCACCACAGCGCAATCCATTCGGCTCTGCTCCGCCAGAAGCCAATCACCCTTGACCTTGAAGTACTCTGGATAGATGGTCGTGGCGTGGAAGTCCGCAGGCGCCACGCCCTGTTGCATAACCGCTTCCACTCTCACATCGGGGGCGGATCGAAGTGGTTCTAAGGTGAAGTCAGGCGGACAATATGAGGGAAGCTCAAAGGCCATCGCAAGACCTCCCACTCCGTTGATCAGGAAACTATCGTGGGAATGGTGAAACTCGCCGTGGTGTCGAAATCGCTTCCGGGGTGCCCTACTATACCGCAGGATGCAATTCCATGCCAGGGCACGTTGGAGCTATTGAGTGCAGGGACAGCCGGCGACCCCCGCCGGCTTCACATGAGTGAGAGAACGATCTTGCCGATGTTCTCGTTGTTCTCCATTCGGGCCGTTGCCTCATGGAGATTGGCGAAGGAAAGTATGGAATCGACCACCGGTCTTACTTTCCCCTGCTCGAGGAGTGGGAGGACCCCATTGGCGAAGGCCCGCGTAACGGCGATCTTCTCCGCGAGCGGCCGTTGTCTGAGGGTGCTCCCCATGATGCGTAGCCGCTTGGAGAGGAGGGTCGCGAGCGGCGTCTCCGCCTGGGCGCCGCCCATCATGCCCAGAAGGATGAGGCTCCCCTGCACTTTGAGGAGATCGAGGTTGCGCTTCCAGTAGGGTGCGCCGACGGTATCGAGGATCACGGCGACGGCGTTCTTGCCGAAGAGATCGACGATCTTGTCGTGGAAATCTTCTTCGCGGTAGTTGACAGCGACGACAGGGGCGAGTCTTGATACCGCAGCCAACTTCTGAGGAGTCCCGGCGGTGCCGACGGCTCGGCCGCCGGAGACGTGCACCAGCTGCACCGCCGCCGATCCGACCCCGCCGGCGACACTGTGGACAAGCACGAGATCACCCGGCTGCATCTCCCCCTGGGTAACGAGAGCATCGTGGGCAACCATGAAGGCCTCGGGAACGGCGGCCGCCTCGTGCTCCGAAAGCCTTTCGGGAACAGCAACCACAAGCTGTTGGTGCGTGATGAGTTGCTCGGCGTAGGAGCCCCCTGCCACCACCCCGAAGACCCTCTCGCCGCCCCGCCACTCGGTCACCGCCTCGCCGACTCGGTCGATGTACCCGACGAACTCCAATCCGGGGACATCCTGGGGCGCATCCGGCGGCGCAGGATAGAGTCCCCGACGCTGGAGGAGATCCGCCCGGTTGAGGGCGGTCGCCGCGACCCGCACCCGGACGTATTCGCCCGTCGCCGCCAGGTCCTCGCGCTCCTCGATCACCAGGTTACTGAGCTCCTTGCCGAACCTCTTGATCACCGCACAGCGCATGGCTCTCTCCCCTCGCTCCGGCCCGCCGGGCCCGAGGTCCGCTGATGGGGGAACGGAAGGTTCCTACTTCTTCTTGAAGATCGCCCGCCAGCCGGTGAGGGGCTGCAGGGCCGGCCGGAAGATCTTGCTGACACTTCCTGCCTGCTCGGTAATGTAGAAGGCATCCGGCTCGATGCTCTTTACGAGGGGAATAATCTCGTTCAGATCCCGCCTCCTGCACACCACGTAGAGCATGGTCACGGCACCGCACTTCCCCTCGCCCTCGAAGGTGGTCACCGCGTATCCGGAGTCCCGCACCTTGTCGGCGATCTTCCTGCCGTTGCAGGTGCTGATGACCCGGAAGATAATGTGGCCAAAGGCGAGCCGCCTCTCGAGTTTGATGCCCACGACATTCCCCGTGGAGAACCCGAGGGCATAGAATATTCCGAGGAGCGGCTTGGTCATCACGTCATTTACCACGGCGGAGATGACCATCAGCCAGATGCTCACCTCAAGAAATCCCAGAACGAAGGCGATCTTGGTCCTGCCCTGGACGATGCTGATGGTCCTCATGGTTCCCATGCTGACATCCACCACCCGGGCCAAGAAGATTACGATCCCCAGCAAAAGTGTCCCGAGTTGAAAGTCGAAGCGCATTGATTCCGCCAAATCACGGGCGCCAGTGAGCACCCTTCCGTTCTCCGAAAAATCCCTCACGAGCGTACTGGGCTGGCCCCTTGCGATTCGGGTCCCGACCGGCACAGCCCTTGCCCGAGCACTCACCTCTCGGGCAAAAACGCCGGTCCCCCGTTCCCACCTCGACATATTCAAGAACCGTGCTCATGGGGCCAGGGGGGTGAAGGATCCCGCCCATCCCCTAGCCTGCATTATGCACGAACCACCTGCTGCGATCGTGGGTATGGCCGTCCTTCCGGGCGTCCTCGGGGCTCGAAGCTTGCGACGTACTGAACAAGTACGCCTCAGATCCGAGTCCCGCGGTACCGCGGGACGGTTGCCCGGTGTCATGGCCATCTCCACGATCTCGCGACGGCG
This sequence comes from Deltaproteobacteria bacterium, assembly GCA_017861095.1. Lineage (GTDB taxonomy): Bacteria > Desulfobacterota > Syntrophobacteria > BM002 > BM002 > JAGFXI01. The sequence continues at coordinate 17,943 of JAGFXI010000005.1, forward strand.
CCCCGTGCATAATGCAGGCTAGCCGGGCAAAGGATACACTCTTCCCCTCATGAAGTGAAGCCCGAGCGAGGCGATGGCTCCACACGTGCCACCAACCGCCCTTCTTAGCTCCCTCTCCCCCGCTGGGGAGAGGGCGAGGGTGAGGGGGAGAGGAGAACGTTCTTGGGGTTGTCGCACAGCCTGTTGGGGGATTGTTGGCCGTGCGGCATTTTCGACCCTTAAATGAACCGTATTGGGGCTAAGAGGGGCGGCAGAAGGAGTCTGTTACGCCCGTCGAGGAGGGGATCCAGTTCGCAGTTCCTGTATGGCGACGCGATAGAGGGAGAGCAGTCTCCCCTCGTTGCTCTGGATGACGGTGTCAATTCTGCCGAAGTGAACCTTGAGGATTGTGCAGGCCTCGTTCCAGGAACCCGTGAGGGTTCGAGGATCGAGTTTGGTTTTCCGAATCTGCCCTTTGTAGAGATCGATCATTAACCGGTCCATGATCCGATCCACGTCTGCGCATGCGCCTAGGTTCTGCATGAATGAATCTCCACCGTGTCGGGAAATCCGCAAGAGGGTCCCCGCCCTTGCTCCCGCGGGCCCATCGGTTTCTCCTTGTTCGCTCTGTATCGTAAAGGACCGCCGCTATCTCTGTCTATCGGAGAAAGACCGATTTTCGCAGACGAAAATCCTGACCAACCATAGGGACTTCGGAGACGTCCTCTGGGGAGTTTCACTACCTTCCGTACGGGTTCTCCCCCCGGTGGGCGTAGGGAGAGAAAAGGTGACCCCGAAAGGGGACCTCTCGGGGTCGTCGGTCGAATATCAGGCCACAGCCTTCAGGTTCCTATTGACCTCCTCCCAGTTCACCACATTCCAGAAGGCCTCCACGTAATCGGCCCGGCGGTTCTGGTACTGGAGGTAGTATGCATGCTCCCACACGTCGAGACCGAAGATGGGTCTCAGGCCTTCCATGGCGGGATTGTCCTGGTTGGGCGTGCTGGTGACCACCAAGCCCCCGGCAACGTCCACACTCAACCAGGACCAACCGCTTCCGAAGCGCGTCAGCGCCGCTTTCGAGAACTTTTCTTTGAATGAGGTAAAACTCCCGAAAGCTTTGTTGATCTTGTCGAGGAGCACCCCCGTGGGCTCCCCGCCGCCTTTGGGAGACATGATCTTCCAAAAGAGGCTGTGGTTGTAATGACCACCACCGTTATTGCGAATCGCCGTCCGCACCTCTTCCGGTGCACTGGCCAGATTACGGGCGATCTCCTCGATGTTCCTGCCCTGAAGTGCAGGGGCCCCCTCGAGGGCCTTGTTCAGGTTGTCGACGTACGCCTTGTGATGCTTGCCATGGTGAATCTCCATGGTCCTAGCATCGATGTACGGTTCAAGGGCACCGAAATCATATGGTAGATTGGGAAGCGTGAACATCGTAGCCTCCTTGGTTGCTGGGTTTAAACGCAGTCACGTTGAAACGATAACCAGCGGGTACCGGGGAGTCAAACTGCTGGAGGACGCTGGGACCGCCGGGGTCACGGACATTTTCCGACGAAACACGCCCCGGAGCAGATGTCCTATGCGGAGTCGTGAAGCCGGGGGGATGATCTTTCAAAGGGGGAGCTAAAGAACAAGAGGAAGGGCTCGTGCAGAGCAACGAGAGAGCCGTCGGTTGGGGCTATGTCACGGCGGTTGTCTTTCGATCCTCGTCCAGGATATCCCGGACCCGTTTCAGCAGATCTCGAAGCTCGTAGGGTTTACTGATGAAAGCGCGGGCTCCTGATCTCAATGTCTCCTCCAGCCGGCCGTTTACCGAATAGCCGCTGGCGATGAGCACCTTCACCCGCGGGTCCAGTCGAAGCAGCGCTTCGAGGCAGGACTTGCCTCCTATCCCGGGCATGATGAGATCAAGGATGACGAGATGGATATCTCCCATCCGTTGAGTGCATAGCCCCATCGCCTCCTCGCCATCTGAAGCGATCAGAACGCGGTAGCCGACGGTCTCGAGCATCTCCTTGCCGAGCTGCCGCACCGACTCCTCGTCGTCCACGAGCAGGATCGTTTCGGTGCCGCCTTCCGGAAGGCGCTCCACGCGGTCCCTCGGCACCTCCGGAGCCTCCTCGACGGTGGGAAGGTAGATCTTGAATGTGGTGCCGTGCCCAACTTCGCTGTAGCACGTGATGTAGCCATTGTGGCTCTTCACAATTCCATAGACCATGGCAAGTCCCAGACCCGTGCCCCGACCCACTCCCTTGGTCGTAAAAAAGGGCTCGAAGATGTGCTCCAGGGTCTCTTGATCCATGCCATAGCCCGTGTCAGAGACCATGAGGAGCACGTAGTCTCCCGGCCTGGCGCCCAGATGGGTGTCACAGTACGCTTTGTCCAGGCTGACATTTCTGGTCTCGATGAACAGTCGTCCTCCTTCAGGCATGGCATCCTTGGCATTGACCGCGAGGTTCATGAGCACCTGTTCAATCTGGGTCGAGTCAGCGTTGATCATCTTCAGGTCGTCGGCAAGGCGAAGCTCGATCTCGATCATCTTGGGGATAGTCCTGGCGAGCAGCTCCTTGACCTGCTCGACGCGGCGATTGAGTTCCATCGGCTGGGGTTTGCTCTCCACCTTGCGGCTGAAGGTGAGGAGCTGTCGGGTGAGCTCCGCACCCCTCTTCGCGGCTCGAATGATCTCGTGGAGTTCACGACTTCGGGGTTCGTCCTGCTTTGGGCGAAGAAGGACGAGCTCGGCATACCCCTGGACCGCCTGGAGGAGGTTGTTGAAGTCGTGGGCCAGCCCCCCCGCCAGGGTGCCGATTGCCTCCATCTTCTGCGCCTGGAGTAACTGGGCCTGAAGCCTCCGTTTCTCCTCCTCCACCTCCATGCGGAAGCTGATGTCCCGAATCGCCGCCACATGCACTTCACGCCCACGCGAGTTGAAGTGGCGAGCCGTGATCTCCACCGGGAACGCGGTGCCGTCCTTCTTCCGGTGGTAACGGATCTGGACCCGTGGTCGTCGTTGCCGGGTTGCCGCCACTGTCTCTTCAGGTTCTGCGGATAGGTCGGTATTCTTCATGCGGAGCATCTCTTCTCGGCTGTACCCGTAGAGGCCGGAAGCCGACGCGTTGACCTCCAGAATCGCCCCCCTCGCGTTATCCACGAGGAAGATCGCGTCGGACTCCATCTCAAAGAGCTGTCGGTACCGCTCCTCGCTCTCCCGGAGAGCCTCCTCGGCTCGCTTCCGCGCGGTGACATCACGAATGGACTCGATGGCGCCCACCACGTTACCCGAAGAGTCATAGAGAGGGCTCGCCTTCAGCCACAGGTGAAGGCCGCCCTTTAACCGGGGCACGTACACCTCGGAGACGAGGATGTCGTGGTCTCTCGTGATATATGGGTAGAACTTCTCTGCCTCCTCGTCACGGGCCAGCGCCAAGTCGATCAGGAGGGGCCTTCTCGTCCCGTAGAAGGGGATGGCATACTCGTAACCGCCCTTGCCCACCATCCGCTTGGCCTCGAGTCCCGTCATCTCCTCCAACGCCCGGTTCCAAGCGATGATAGTACCTGCCGTGTCAATCACAAAGGTCGCATCGGGGAGGAAGTTGATGATGTCGGCCAGCCGCCGTTCCGAGCCTCTTAGCCCCTCTTCAGCGAGCTTGCGCTCGGTAATATCTTCGATAGTGCCTTCGTAGTAGAGGACGTTGGCGCTCTCGTCCTTGACCGCTCGCGCGGTAATAGAGACCCAGATGACCCCTCCATCTTTCCGCCGGAATCTGGTCTCAAATCCTCGCACTACCCCACGATGCTCGTATAGACGTTTGATGCGGGATCGATCTCTGGCATCCAGATAAAGCTGCCGGGCTATATCGGTGATCTCATCGATCATCTCCTCCGGGGAGCCAAAACCGCACATCCGGGCAAAGGCGGGATTCACTCTGAGATACTTGCCGTCCGCCGTCGCCTGAAAGATGCCCTCCACAGCATTTTCGAAGATATTTCGATATCGTTTCTCACTTTCACGGAGCGCCGCCTCCGCTTCCTGAAGCGCGGCTGCCGACCTCTCCAAGGCAGCATTCTGGCGACGAAGGTCTGCCAATTCCTCCAGAAGCTGTTCTCGTGTCTTGGATGCGTCAAGCATAGCCTGCCCCCCGGAGATTCGGTCAACGGTCAAATGTTCTCGAGTGGGGCCACGGGGAAGATACGCGATTTGCCTACGAACAATACTGACTTTCCTGACGTTACGCAAGTGGTTCCGGGCCGACTGAAGGATCGGCTGTACCTTTCCTCAGTGGTTAGTTGAGTTGCCTAGCCCGCATTGTGCACGAGACGCCGTGGCGAGATCACGGAGATGCCGTGCCACCGGGCCACCATCCCGCGGCACCGCGGGACTCGGACCTGAGGCGTACCTCTCAGTACGTCGCAAGGTTCGAGACCCGAGGACGCCCGGAAGGACAGCCAGATCCGCGATCGCAGCAGGTGGCTCGTGCACAATGCGGGCTAGAGGTTGGCAGCGCCTTTTCGACAGGATTGTCGAAAAGATTCGACGGAGTTGTCGAAAAAGAAGGGGTGAAACGGAGGCCGTTATCAGTAACTATTTGTAATCGCTTCACATGTATTTGTGGCACGCTTTGCGCTGAAGTGACGGGGTGACAAGAGAACAGATCAGAGAGACCTAAAAATCGACACGATGAAAAGGAGGTCTGGCAATGAGTCGAAAGACGATGATCACGCTGGGAGGAGTTGCAGCGAGCGTGCTTCTGGTCGCATCTCTCGC
>JAGFXI010000280.1 GCA_017861095.1 Deltaproteobacteria bacterium
CACGGGCTTCTGGGTCGATGCCCAAGGCAATCGCATCAAGCTCGACATCATTGGGTTTGGCGGTAGCGGTCCCGCGGTTGGACCAGTGCTAACGGAGCTCCTGCGGCGCCAGGGGATCGACGCCAGCATGAGCCTGCCGCCGGATTTCGACGACCGGTTCCAGAAGGGGCAGTACACCGGCTCGATTTACGGCCACGGCGGGAGCGTGAACGATCCGTACCACACGCTCCGACTCTACCAGAGCGTGAGTGTGGCTGTCCCGGGCGGCCACCTGGTGAACTTCGCCCGGTGGAAGAATGAGGCCTACAACAAGATCGTGGACGAAGTGTACGTCACCGATATGAACAACAAGGCCAAGCTCACGGAACTCTGGCGCAAGGCCATGGAGATCTGGATTCCCGAACTGCCGGACATTCCACTGGTGCACAACATTCACCGAGTGCCGATGAACACCACCTACTGGACGAATTGGCCCACGGAGCAGAACCCATACGTCAACGGTGCCTTCTGGCACTTGACGTATGCCATGGTGCTCTGGAACCTGCAGCCGACCCAGTAGAAGAGTTGGTGCAACCTGGCTGAACAGCCGCGGGGGCGGGCCGGCCGGCCGGCCCCCGCAACGGGGACGCGGTGCGAGCCGACTACTTGGCGAAGCGCTTCGGCGTTTTTCTCGTTATCGTGTGGCTGGCGGCGACCCTCAATTTCTTCCTGCCAAGATTGTCCGGCATGGACCCCGTCCGGCAGAAACTACTAGCGCAGGCGCAGCTCGGCGGTTACGTCCAGACGGGTATCGAGGCGATGGTGAAGGAGTACGAGCAGCGGTTTGGCTTGAACAAGCCGCTCTGGCGCCAGTATCTGAACTACCTCTCCGACGTGAGTCGGTTGAATTTCAACTACTCCATCGCAAACTACCCAAGAACGGTGAACGAGATCATCGCCGAGGCGATTCCCTGGACCGTCGGCCTTCTGGGTACAACGACCCTGCTCTCCTTCAGCATCGGGACATTCCTAGGCGCACTCTTGGCCTGGCCGAGAGCGCCCCGGTGGATGCGTTATCTCATGCCGCCGTTGTGGGCGCTCCACGCTATTCCATTCTTCCTCTGTGGGCTCATCCTGATGTACCTCTTGGCCTTCCAGATAAAACTCCTGCCAATGTTTGGCGGATACAGCGCTGGCGCCTTTCCGGGCTTGACCGTGGAATTCGTGGGCGATGTGCTCAAGCACGCGATCCTCCCCGCGCTGTCGATTGTTCTCGTGGCGTTGGGAGGGTGGGCGCTGGCGATGCGCGGGATGATGGTCACAACCCAGGGCGAGGACTATGTCACTTTTGCCGAGGCGAAGGGACTCAAGAGCCTCACCATCTTCCTGCGCTACTGCGTCCGGAACGCCATTCTCCCTCAGACAACGGCGCTGGCTCTGGCCCTGGGACAGATCCTCTCTGGAGCGGTCCTGGTCGAAGTGATCTTTGGCTACCCCGGCGTCGGGACGCTTCTTTTCCTCGCGATTCGGGAGAACGACCACTTCCTCATCCAGGGGATCGTATTCACGGTCATCGTGGCGCTGGGACTGGCGACCCTGATTCTCGATGCGATCTACCCGCTGCTCGATCCCCGCATCACCTACCGGAGGTCATAGCATCGCTATGGCTGACGAGATATCGCCACCAACGGCCGTCCCAGAGGCCGGACGACTCCGCCAAGGACGGCTGGCGGACACGGGGCGCTATATGCGCCGCAACCCCTCTCTCGCCGTGGGGATCGTCCTCCTCTTGATCCTGGTGCTCTTTGTTGGGATCGGCCATTTGGCTGTGGACACGAGCAAGGCCCGGGCGTTGTCGGCGCCCGCCATGCGAGCGCCCTCCCTCCAGTATCCCTTCGGCACGGATCGACAGGGCCGGGACCTTCTGGCGGTGATGGTCGCCGGGACCCCGCTCACCCTGCAGATTGGCTTCATCGCCGGGCTCCTGGGCGTCGGCATCGGATCCATCCTGGGATTTGTCTCCGCGTATTACCGGGGGAAGGTCGACACGATCATTCGGGGCATCGCAGACATCGGCCTCACCGTGCCGGGACTCCTGGTGTTGATCATCATCGCGGTCTCGATCAAGGAGGGCCTGACGGTCAACCAAATGGCCCTGATCGTGGCCTCCCTCGCGTGGCTAAATCCCACTCGAACCATCAGAGCCCAGGTGCTGAGCCTCAGAGAGCGAGCGTACGTCGAAGTGGCTCGCCTTTCGGGCATGAGTGGGCCGGAGATCATATTTAAGGAGCTAATGCCAAATCTCTTGCCGTACTTGGGGGCGACGCTGGTGAACGCGGTGTCCAACGCGATCCTCGCCTCCATCGGTCTGGAGGTCCTCGGGCTCGGCCCCATTGACTCCCCCACACTGGGTATGACCCTGTACTGGGTTAACTATAATGCCGCCCTCCTCAACGGCTGGTGGTGGTGGTGGACCGCGCCCATCGTCATCATCCTCATCGTCTTTCTCGGTCTGTTCTTCCTCACGGTGGGATTAGACGAGATCGCGAACCCCAAGCTTCGGAGGGCGGTATGAAGGCCGACGTCCTCCGCGTGAAAGATCTCGTGGTGCATTACCACACCTCCCTGGGCGCCGTAAAGGCCGCGGACAATATCAGCTTCAGCCTCAAAGCAGACGAGCGGCTTGGCTTCGCAGGGGAATCCGGTTCCGGCAAATCCACGATGGCCCTCGCCATCCTCCGCATGATCAAGCCCCCCGGCCGGATCGAGGCGGGGGAAGTGTGGCTAGAGGGCATCAATGTGATGACCGTTTCCGAGGAGGAGATGCGCCAAGTCCGGTTGGCCCGGATCGCGATGATTCCGCAGGGGTCGATGAACTCACTGAATCCAGTGATGCGGGTCAAGGAGCAGATCGCGGATGCGCTCCGGGATCACGGAGTCCAGCTGTCAAGGCACCAATTGCAGGAACGGGTCCGCGACCTCCTCACGTCGGTCGGGCTGAGGCCAGAAGTCGCCGACATGTTTCCCCACGAACTCAGCGGGGGCATGAAGCAGCGAGCGTGCATCGCCATCGCCATCAGCTTACGTCCTAAGGTCATCATCGCCGACGAGCCCACGTCCGCCCTGGACGTGGTGGTGCAAAAACAGGTGATGCAGACGCTGGCAAGGGTCCAGAAAGACCTGGAAGCCTCCGTGATATTGGTGGGGCATGACATGGGGCTGGTGGCACAGTTTGTGGACCGACTCGGGGTCATGTATGCGGGGAAGCTGGTCGAGGTGTCTCCAGTACGCGACATCTTCACGAAGCCGCTCCACCCGTATACCCAGATGCTCATCGCCAGTCTTCCGTCGCTCGAACAGAAAGGGACCTTCCGGGGCATCCCGGGACTCCCTCCGCTGCTGCGCGACCTGCCACCTGGGTGCGCGTTCCATCCTCGGTGCCCCCATGCCTCGGATCGCTGCCGGACGGAAGAGCCGCTCTCCAGAGAAGTGCGACCGAATTCTTGGGCGGCGTGCCATTTACTGCCATGACGACACTGCTGGAGGCCCGGCGCCTAACCAAGGACTTCGGTGGAGGCCTCTTCGATCGAAACACCACCGTGGCCCTGGAGGATTTCTCGCTGGCCATCGACAGCGAGCGGCCCTCCATCACCGCAGTAGTGGGGGAAAGCGGCAGCGGCAAGACCACCTTGGCTCGTCTGCTGCTTGGCCTAGTGAGCCCGTCGCAAGGGCAGGTCCTCTATCAGGGAAGGGACCTGCAGGCGATGAGGTCGGCGGAGATGCGGACGTTCCGCCGGGACGTCCAGGTCATCTTCCAGGACCCCTACGAGGTGTACAATCCCTTCTACCGGGTCGATCACGTCTTGACCACGCCGGTCTCCAAGTTCAAGCTGGCCTCGACGAAAGCAGAGGCGCGGGGCGT
>JAGFXI010000047.1 GCA_017861095.1 Deltaproteobacteria bacterium
GCGGTCAAAGGTGGGAGCGGCCTCAGGAGTTGAAGGCTCTGCCGAGGACCACAGAATCGCGGGCAAGATGGTATCTGCACTCCAAACGTATCGGCGGCAACCTGTATGTACTCGTGTCACTCGTTATCTATAGAGGCCAGAGTCACGGCGGCGGCGTATGCGTGACATAAGGAAACCCAAGAGCCACGCAAACATCAGCGTCCCGACGCCGGCGAGAAACCACTTGAGGTCAGCAGAGCTCTTGAGATCAGTGTATCCTTGCTGAATCTCTTGCAGTTTTTCCTTGTTCTCTTTGGCCTCGGTGGTCACCTCACCAAAGGCGGTCTTGAGGCTCAAATAATCCGCCGCGCCCTTTTTCAGGCTCTCATATTCCTGACGAACTGAGGCTATCTCTTGCCTTCTTCCCTCAACCTCTTTCTTCAACCTATTGAGTTCCTCTGTTAACTCCTGTTTTCCTCGGCTGAACTGGTTGATCTCTGCCCGCAATGTCTTGTTTTCTACCGCGAGTCTTTCCGCAACGATGCGCCGCGGCAGTTCCCCAGAAAGATACTTCTTTGGCATCCATCCAGTGCGACCATCTCCCAAGGCCACGTTCGCCCAGTCATTCTCCTCTTTGAGAAGCGTCACCTCAGTCCCCACATCTACCGAGGTGTTGATCCGGTAGGTCACCCCCGGGCCTGTGCGAAGAACAGTCTCCAGGGTGGTATCCGAAACGTAGAGTTTTCCGGCTGAGGCTTCACTGCCGACAAATAGGATAAGCGACAGCAAGAACAGCACGGCGCTCGCTTTCCAGTGGCCTCTCTTCCTGGGCTCTTTTGACATCCGTGTTTCTCCTCTGGAGGGAGTCCTTCAGGGAAGTCCTTCTTTAGCTCATCCTGCGATCGTCCGCAAGATGCCCAGAACTCCGGGCCGTCCTATCGGTTGTACGCCGGTCTCACCCCACCTTGGGCCAGCCTTCTGCGCCAGGCACCCGGAGCCGGCCTGCGGTCGTTCTGCACTGCCTTGCATCCGCACGATTCGAGCCATCCACCGCATTTCGGACATAGCTCTATCCTGCACCCGGGATGGTGAAACCCGCCGGTACCGACACGACAATCCACGCACCGGGAACCGGCACTGGCCAGACGAGGCTCCGTTCCGAACGGGATTTGCGCCTCGATCCTCTTCATACACGAATAGGCCAGCCCCACCTCTTGTTCGCAGAGCTCACAGACGGCCATAGGAAGAACTCCTCTGACCTCGGGCGAGATTAAAGTTGGGAACTTTTCAGTATCGATATCACGTAGCTCGGTTCGGCGCAAGACGTCAAAACCGACTATGATAGGTTATGCGTTTTGCATGGCGAAAAAACGTATCAGGTTAACTTACCGAAGATATGCCAAATTGTTGACCATTCCAGACTAACGACTGGAAATAATTCCTGATTATTGGCAGCACAAAACACGTAAGTTTATTGGGGGGATAGATGGGGAAAAGAGAAGTTGCAAGCTTCGCTGTCTGGAAGCGTTTCTCTCTATTCCTCCGATTTTCTCAAGAAAGCATGATTGGAAGCCGTACGGCTCCTTTTGGCCAGAACCTACCTGACACCCCCAGACCTGCATTCGCGAGGAGCGGCATCTGGCGGGGTGGGGGTTTCTAGGCTGTACACGGCAAGGGCTGGCTACCGCTCATGATACGATGGTGAGGAGCAAAGGAAGGGGCATCTTGGGGAAGACGAAAAATGGAGTTTGTGAGATATGTGAACTCCGAGCCGGCTAGTAGGCATGTTATCTTGTGGTCACCGGCTCCGGCCTCGGTGGATCGAGCGTACCACAAAATCTTGGGAGCGGTCAAAGGAAACGGGGGAAAGCTTCGAGAACGAGACGAGGAAAGGAAAGAGAGCGGGCCGCTTCTACAGGCCGGTGCTGACAGCCGCACTGCCTCCTGTATACCGGAGGTTGATGCGGCTCTCTTCAAAGAAGCGCTTCACGGCAAGGGTCGTGATCACCGCCACATACGCGCCCGCTGCGACGTCACTCAGGAAGTGAGCGCAGGTGACGACCCGGCTGCCGATGACAAGGAGGGCGACGAGGGCATAGAGCACTCTGAACTTGGGCCAGACGGCGTCGAGCGAGAGGGCGAGCGCGCTAATGACCGCGGCGTGGCCGGAGGGAAAGGAGGTTGCGAGGGCGTCTGTCCGGAAGAAGGCGAAGCCGTACAGATTCTCATGGAAGAGCATGGCAGGCCGGTATCGCCCGAGGATGAATTTCAGGATATCGACGACGATCCCGGAAAGGGAGATGGCGAGAAAGACAAAGAGCGCCCGACCCGCCAGGGCGGGTTTCCTGGAACAGAACCGGAAGAGCACGAAGAGGAGCAAGGAGGGAACGAGATACCACCCGGACAGGCCGAATGTGGTGACGAACCGGAGGAACTCCCGGCTGCCCTTCCCGAGCCCGCTGCAAGCGTAGGCGAGCGGTCGATCCAGAATGAGGAAGCTCAAGACGGAGAAGGCGACGACCGCGAGGAAGGAGATGGCGAGGAGTCTCCGGTTGCGCCCCCAGCCTCCCTCACCGGCTGCCTCTCGCTCACCATTGATAGCGCGCAAGGAACCCCCGGTTCCGGCGGCTGAGGGCGAACCCACGACCAGCGAGTGGAGGAGACCGCGGAGTTTGTTCAGGCTGGAGCCCATGGCAGGTCCCGTCGCCCCCTTGGGGTGGAAGCTCTCCTTCTGACCCCCCACCTTACCTCCCCCTGTCCAGACCGGAGTCAACGGTTAGGGGGGAGGGGTTCTCAGTCGCGCAACTCCCCCCTCACCTTCCTCCTCTCCCCTCGAGGGCGGAGAGGAAAGTCTTCTTGGGGCTATCGGACAGCCCGGAAGGAATTGGTCTTAAGGCGAGGAGAACTTATCTCGACACATAGAGCGTAAGTGTTACCCACCGCCCCTTCGAGTAGTTGAAGCCGCGAATCGTCTCGACCGCCCGGGGCCTGATGTCCAGGGCGGCCGCACTCTCCAGAAAGGCCCGTTCCTTGTCCGCGGTCACCAGGGCAAGCGCATCCCGGTGCTCCCTAAAATGGAGCGCCGCTCCCTCGCCGGAAACGAGCGTCGTCTCCGTCCCGAGCAGGAACACCAGGCTCGGCTCGTAGTAACCCGCAGCCGCCACAATCGAAGACCCGTCCCCGTGGGATGCGCGGTACCGCTCCACCGCCTGGGCCGCGCTCCGGCTCACCCAGAGGGAATTCATTCCCGGAAGGATTGATTGGAGCGTCGGCGCCAGGATAAGAGCCGTCATGATCACCGCCGTCTTCACCGCATTCACGCCCCGGCCCCGCAGGGCATAGCGGAGAGTCACCGCCACGCCGGCAAGGGCGAGCAGGCCCGGCCCGAGGGTCAGCGGCTCGAACCGATGCTCGAGGCCGAGCGGAGCGGCGACTATTCCCGCGCCGAGAGCGAGGCTCACCACCGCCCAGATCCCGAAGCCTGCCCTCGCCAGGCGAGATCCGGAACCGCCTACCCCAGCTGTTGCCCCGTCCAGAACGGCGCGGGCGGTAACAAGCGCCAGGGCGGGATAGAGAGGCAGCACGTAGTGGGGAAGCTTGGTGGGAACGAGCTCGAAGACCACCCAGGCCGGGATCACCCAGGCGAGGCAAAACCGCTCCTCGGTCTGCGCACGGAGCCGCCAGGCCCGCGCGAGCGCCGGAAGCACGAAGAGCGAACCGGGCCAGAAGGTCACCATGAGAAGTGCGAGGAAGAAGCCCGGCGGAAGCCCGTGGGATTCCTGCCCGGAGATGAGCTTCGGCAGGAGATCGGAACTGACGGCGTCCCGAAAGAAGGCCCCCCCGGTGGCGATGGTCACGGCCACGGCCCAGGGCGAGACGATAAGGAGGACCAGGGGGATGCCGAGCCGGGGCCGGAGCGTCCTCAGGAAGGACGCACTCCGATCTGCCGCGACCAAGACGCCGGCAGTTAGGAGACTGACGAGGGGCAAAATCGGGCCCTTGATCAGGATCCCGACTCCCTGGGCCACCCAGAAGGCGACGGCCGCGCCGAGGCCTCCCGCCCCACGGGTTACGTACATGCGGCCGAGGGCCCCCTGCGCGGCAACGGTCGAGGCGAGGAGCACCGCATCCGTCTTGGCCAGGTGCGCCTCCGCCACGAGGAGAAGAGATGAGGCGGTCAGAGCCGCACCGAGGGCGGCGGTGGAGCCATCAAACAGGCGCCTGCCGAAGGCGAAGGTGATGAGGACGCCGGCCATGGCCCCGAGAACCGAAGGGACCCGGTAGGGCCAGATGGGATTTTCGCCAGTCGGTCCGGCAAGGGCGGCGGCTCCCGCTTGGAGCCAGTAGACGCCGGCTGGTTTCTTGTGACGCGGCTCGTCCTGGAAGCGAATCCGCACGAAATCCCCACTTTCCACCATCTGCCGGCTCGCCTGGGCGAAGCGCGCCTCGTCGCGATCCGTGGGCGGAAGGGTCGTCAGACCGGGAAGGTAGAGGGCGAGGGTCAGCAGGGAAAGGATCATATATGGTCTGGCTTTGGCGAGCTCCAAAGGCCCCACCTCCCTCCGACTGCACCCCGAACGCGTTCTCTCAGAGCAGGGGCATGGTATGCCAGAGGGGGCGGCCCTGTCCACCCGAAACGCCGGAACCCGTACTCAGCTCCTTCTCCCCCACTGAGGAAGAGGGCTTGCCCGCCTCCGGAGGGGGGAGAGGAGAATGTTCTTGTGGTTGTCGGATAGCTTGTTGGGGGGGTTACCGGGGGATTTTCGACCCGAAAATGAACCGAAGAGAGGCTAAGGCGCGGAGGAGATGCTGATGCCGTCGTAGACCCTCAGCATCTGCTCGTAGTTGCCGGTCTCGATCTGGGACATATGGCGGATGATGTCGAAGGTCGTGAGAATGGCGATGGGGCGTTTCGGGCCTGCATGGGGATCGATGATGATTAAATGTTCAATCTTCCGTTTCCTCATGATCTCGATAGCACGCTCCACCGGCCACTGGGGATCCACATCAATCTTGTACGGCCGCATGATATCTTCGGCGGAAAGCTTTTCCAGGTCTTCCCCGTAATGGCGGATGAGATCCCCTATGGAGATGAGCCCCCAGACCTCGCCGCTCTGATGGACGACGACGACGGAGCGGAACTGGTTGGCCTGAATCATCTTGGCGACACTTTTGACCGTCTCTTCCGGGAAGCAGCAGCTCACACCTTTATGCATGAGGTCGCACACTCTAAGCATACTCAATCCTTCGCCATGTCGGTCACGATGTCTTCAATGTGGAGCAGTCCGAAGACGGCCTTGTTGCCCGGTTGATCCGAGACGACGATCACATGCTCGATCTTTTTCCTGCTCATAAGATCCACCGCATCCTTGAGCATGGAGTTCGGCGTGACCGCGATAGTGTAGGGCAGGAGAATGTCCTTCGCCTTGATCTGGTCAAGGTCTTTCCCGAATGCTCGCAGGATGCTCCGGGCGGAAATGATACCCCGCACCTGGTGGTTGCCGTTTGTGACCACGCAGTAGCGCGTCCCGTTCACCACCATGATCTGGGCCACCTCGCGGATGGTCATGTTCTCACCGCAGGTGAGAGCCCCTTTTCGCATGAGATTCATGACCTTCTTTTCCATCCCTCACCTTCCCGTTTCAGGCTTCCCCGATCTCAGCTCACCGGTCAGATGGTATATATAGGCCGGCTCTCCCATCGCCTCCACAGGTTGCTCGGTCCCCCTCGGGCCGCTTTGAGCCCTGCTCGGTCCCACACCTAGCCGGCACCGGGTTGACTTCCCCCATCGCACCCCGCCCACAATAACCGGACTACCGCCCCGAGAGAAGTAGGCAAACTACCCATTTTGCGCGGGGAACTCACTTACTCCGGGAGGGGGAGATTCGCGCATCCCGGTATTGTGCTTGCAGGCGGCGGGCCAACTCCCGTCAACTCCCCCCGGCCTCTGCCGCCTTCTTACACTCTTCACAGATGACTTCGACGGTCTTTCCATCGATGACAACAGTCTTCACGAAATCCTTGGGGCAGCTCTTGCGTTGCTGCGACAGCTTCATGCGGTACATCATCCGAGTGACACCAGGCAAAACGAACTCTCTTCCACAGCGGTTACAGACGTCCATGTTTCAGCTCCTCACGAGAGATGGCTGCCCGCAGAGACCGCGGTGCGGTGAAGGTAGCAGGAATCCCTCGCCCCGTCAACGCGAGGGCCTCCCAAGAGGCTGTCGCGTCGCGTCGCTGCGGCACCCTTCTTGCACATCTCACCCGTTCAAACATGGATGGGCCGGTGCCCGAATCCGATTTAGGCGCCAGCCTGTCTGAAGGCGAAGGGTCGTCCAGCCGATGGCGACACGGCACTAGCCCGCATTATGCACGAGACGCCGTCGCGAGATCGTGGAGATGGTCGTGCCACCGGGCAACCGCAGGGCCTCGGACCTGAGGCGTACTTGTTCAGTACGTCGCAAGGTTCGAGACCCGAGGACGCCCTGAAGGACGGCCAGATCCGCGGTCGCAGCAGGTGGCTCGTGCATAATGCGGGCTATCAGGTGTGAGCCGCTCTCGGGAAGCGACTGATGAAGACCTACTGCGACTACCACGCTACCGCTCCCGCCCAGTGGAATTGTCATCACTGCGCCACCAACTACTGCGCCGCCTGCATCACCAGACGCTCGGTGGAGCGTTACGGCCGGAGGGAAACCCTCTACTTCTGCCCTAAGTGTAACGGCGAGGCCGTCCGGCTTGCCATCGCCAACGTGGTGGTGCCCTTCTGGAACCGGCTTCCCCAGTTCTTCGTCTACGCGCTTCACCCGCAGCCACTCATCCTGATGGTCGTCCTCTCCGCTGCCTCGGTATTCTTCGCCGAGCCGGGTCTCTTCAACAACTTGATGGGAATAGCCATCGGCGGGCTGCTGATCAAATACTCCCACGCCTCCCTCACCAAGACCGCCCAGGGAAGCTTCACTCCACCTCCGCTCAACGCCGAGACCCTGTCTCGAGACTTCCAGATGGTCTTCAAGCAGCTCGCCATCTTCATCATCGTCGTGCTGGTCACCGTACAGATCGTCAGGGTCGCCGCCCAACAGCTCGGGCCGACGGCGGCGATCGGGGTCGGGATTCTCTGCCTCGTCCTCTCCATCCTCGCGGTACCGGCCATGATCATCGTCCTGGTTGCTACGAACAGCCTGCTCCACGCCGTGAACCCGATGATCTGGGGGGGCATGGCCTGGCGCATTGGCTGGGGTTACCTGCTCATGTACCTGTTCCTGGCGATCCTGGGGACCGCACCCACCCTGCTGGCGCGCTACATCATCGCCCACCTCCCCGCCGCCTCCCACGTCTTTCTGTTCAACGTCGCCAAGTGTTTCTACACCATCATCTCCTATCACCTCATGGGCTACGTCATGCTCCAGTACCACGAAGAGGTAGGCTATGAGGTCGATGTGGACGAAAAGGACTCTTTCCTGCAAGCGGAGAAAGCCGTGGCGGGCGCGGACACCCAGGTTCTCAACCGGGTGGATATCTTTATCAAGGAGGGGAAAATCGACGATGCCATCACCCTCATCAAGGGTGAGACCTCCGGCGACATGTCGAAACTGGATCTGGCGGAGCGCTATTTCAACCTCCTCAAGATCAAGCAACTCGTCCCCGAAATGCTCAAACATGGGCGGAGATACCTGGAGCTTCTCGCGGAGGCGAAGGACAAGACGAGATTGCGCGAGGTCTACACAGTCTGTGTCGCCGCCGATCCGGCATTCACGCCCGGGAGCGCCGCCGCCTTCAAGATCGCCGGCTGCTTCAACGAAGCGGGGCACTCCCAGGAGGCGGTCCAGGTCTACCACCGGTTCATCAAGGCCTATCCCAAGGATCCCCAGCTCCCGAAGGCATACTTCCTCGCCGCGAGCATCATCAACGAGAAATTGAAAAAACCCCAGAAGGCGGCGGGAGTGCTCAAGGCTCTCCTCAAGACCTACCCCAATCATGAACTCGCGTCTCACGTCCAGAAGTACCTGAAGCAGATCGAGGCGGCGGGCTAGGGAAGAAAGTGGGAGGAGGAAAGTCTTCTCCTGTTGCGCAACCTCCAGGTTACGACTGCGTCTGGCCCTGGAGCAATTTGCGAGCGATGTGACACTCGCTCGACTCGGGATACTTCCGGCAGATCACCTGGAGGCACTCCCGCCCCCTGTCCGATTTCCCCAGGTGCAGGTAGGCGCGGGCAAGATTGAGAATGCCGGTGGGGATCCCGGCAGATCTCGGATGGCTGCGGAGCAGCACGGCCATGATCCTCTCCCCGTCCTCCGGATGGCCTTGGGCGGCGAGGACGGAACTTATGCGAAAGAGGAGCTGCTGATCCAGTCTCAGCCGGGGTGCAAGGCGAACATATTCCTGGAAAATGGGGTACACCGATCTATGCTCCCCTTTGTCGTTGGTCAAGCGAAGAAACAACCGCGATGCCGTGGCGTGGAACCGCTCTGACTCCGGCTGGAGCTTGTCGATATGGAACAGGTGGGTGAGCGCCTTCGTGTTCACCGGATCTCTCTCGAGAACCCGCTCCAGGAGCACCCTGGCGCCATCCATATCGAGCTTCCCTAGCTTCTCAAGGGCCTCGTCCAGCAGGGAGACCTGCTCCTCCCGGGAATCCTGCGGCGCCGCCTCCGGCTCCATCGCTCCACCCAGGCATTTCCTGCCCACGAAGCCGAGGAGAGCGCCGCTCGCGAGCCCGCCCAGATGAGCCACGTAGGCCACGTGGCTGGTTCCGCCGAAGAAGAGCTGGAAGCACTCGTTACCGATCCAAAGAGGAAGGAGGACGAGGGCGGGCACACGGGTGTAGTTGAAGTAGAATCCCAGGGAATAGAAGACCTTGATTTTTCTCCGACCGTAGAGAAGGGTGTAAGCGCCCATGAGTCCGGCGATAGCGCCGGAGGCGCCGAGAAGCGGTGCTGTGCTCGTCATGTAGACGAGATAGTAGAGCCCCACAGAGAGAACGCCGGTCAGGAGGTAGAGTCCTGCATAGAGCACCGGGCCATACCCGAGTTCGAGGGCACAACCCACCAACCACAGGAAGATCATGTTCCCGAGGAGATGGCCGCAACTTCCGTGAAGAAACATGTAGGTGAAGGGCGTGCGATACGTTGGGAAGGCAGGCCTGAACCCATACCGCACCGCCACGACCCGGGACAGGATGTCACCGTACTGGGTCCGCAGCTGTTTCCACTCGGGGAACCCCTGTTGATCGCCGCGAATTATCTCGTCATTGAGGAGTCTGGTCTGAAATTCGGCATCCTCCATCATCCGCTGGTACCAGACGACAATCGCCTGCCTGCTCCAGTTCAGCTTCTTGGCGAGGGCGTCAGCGCTCTTGTCCTGCCGGGTCTTGCTGAGGTAGGTGATATAGGCGGATAGCTCGATCTTGCAGAGCCCCGAGTCGAAATAGAACTCCTGGGCCTGTTCGTAGTTCCTCATGTCGCCCGACTGAATGACAAGGAATACAAAGCAGCAGACCGCGATGATGCCGATGGTAACGATCGGTGGGCTCTTCTTGCTGAGGGCTCCCGTGAGCGGAATGATGAGCATGGGTGGCCAGCCTCGGGGGCGGATGCAGCGCGCGGGGACCTGCCCTCGGCCCGATCCCGGGATCGAAGACAATCGAGGCGAGATCCGCCCTACCCGTTTCTTGACGATCCGAAAAGCTTCCGGTTTCTCCCGGAGGGCTGCAATATTTATTCCACTGCAGGTGGCAACGGGTGGTTGGTCTATAATGCGGGCTAGGTCCCGCCGAAAACACTTTCAAAGCCTCGCAGTTTATGGCACACTCGCCTCTACTCCCCGTAAAGATTCCCTCTGCCGACGGCCGATTCCCCTTCTTGCTGCCTCTCGATCGAGCAGCCTGGGGCGGGGATGCCGTCGTCTAGGGCACTGCCAGGAGGCCATATGTCTCAACGCGACGCGCTGGACAAGTTCGGAGACCGGGTGGGGTATTCTCCGGCCGACAAGGCGGAGTTCAGAGAGGCCGATCCGAGGCTCAGACACATGGAGAGCCTCGCCAAGGCCGCCCCGCTTTTCTCCATCCTTGCCGAGGTCGTGAAGGCCCGACATTGCAGCTCGGGTTACCAGGTGGGAGACCGGTTCGTTCTCGACGTCGACGGCAACTTCATCAGTAAGCTTTGCCCGAAGAAACTTTGCATCTACGCC
>JAGFXI010000281.1 GCA_017861095.1 Deltaproteobacteria bacterium
TCCGCCTGGAAGACCGGCACTTCCGGGAGCTTGATCCACTTGTTGAAGAAGAAGGTGTAGCTCCCGGTCTTCGTGGGTCTGATCTTGGCGTACCAAACCTTGCCCGAGCTGTCCCGCTCCATGATCACGATCCGCTTGTCGAGCAGCGCGGTCCATTTGCCGGCGTAGAGAAAGGTGTAGGGTTGGTCCGCGGCGATGATCTGGTGGAGTTCGTGGCAGAGGGCGATCTGCTGCTTCCGTTCGTACTCCTGCCGGATCCTGACGATGAGGTCATCGGCCTGCTCGTTCCGGAAGCCGCAGAAGTTGAGCTGGAAAGGCCCGGTCTGGCTGGAGTGCCAGATCTGGTAAAGGTCGGGATCGATCCCCATGCTCCACCCGAGCACCAGGGCATCGAAGTCGTGCTTGTCCACCCGCTCCTTGATGAAGACAGCCCATTCGAGCACATCGGTCCTTACATCCACGCCGATCTTTCGCCACGCGTCCTGGACGATGGAGAGGATGGCCTTGCGTATGTCGTTTCCCTGATTGGTGATGAGGGTGAACTGCAGCCGTTTGCCCTCCCTTTCCAGCCAACCCTCCTTGTTGCGCTTCCAGCCAGCTTCGGCAAGGAGCTGCTCGGCGCCGGCGGGATCGTACGGGAGGGGCTTCACCTCGTCATCGTAGAAATCAGTCTGTTTGGGAAAGGGGCCGGTGATTCGCTCGCCCTGGCCGTAGAGCACGTAGCGGATGATCTTCTCCACGTCGATGGCCATGCCGAGAGCACGGCGCACCCGGACATCGTCAAAGGGCGGGCGCCGCATGTTGTAGCCGATGTAGGTGTAGGCGAAGCTCAATCCCGAGAAGCTCTGGTAGCGCGGGTCGTCCCTGAGGCGCTGCACCTGGTGCGGCTGGACGGCATAGTTGTCCACGGTGCCGGCATAGAATTCCATCTCCTGGGTGAGGAGATCGGGAATGATGCGATAGGCATAGCGGTGGTAGTTCGGCGGACCTTCCCAATAGTCCCGAAAGCGGTCGAGGAGAATGTACTGGTCCGACTCCCACTTCCGGAAGCGGAAGGGGCCGCAACCCACAGGCTCCCGGTTGAACAGGCTCTGCCGGACGGTCGCGCAGGGTGAGAGGATCAAGGACCTCCACCTTCTTCACCGGCTCGTAGTCGGGCATACGCGGTGAGAGGTTCGCCGGGTCCATGAGAGCCTCGTAGGTGAACTGTACATCCCGTGCCTCAAGCGGATGGCCGTCGTGGAACTTCACCCCGGGCCGGAGATGAAAAAGGATAATGGGATTGTGCTCCACAGCCGGAAGAAAAGCCCGGGCATACTCCTTCGCTCTAGCCGCAAACTCCGCCGGCTCCACCTTGATGAACCGCTCCCCCTGAAATCGGGAGAAATACTCCGGGCCGAGGATCTGCCCCAGGTTGGTGAAGAGATCCTGGTCCACATCCTCCAGGGTGAGCTTGATCCGAGGCGGCGGCGACAGGTGGAGGGTGACCTTCACCTTTGCGCCCTCTGCCCCTTTTTCCGTGAGCCCTTCCTGACGAGGGCCGGGCGGTAGCACCTCCACGTCCCGGATGTTCGCCAGGCTCTTCGCCAGGGAGTCCTTCCTCTGCGCCCGCTCGGCCTTGGCCCGGCGGAGCAGGCTTGCCACCTGCTCGGCGCCGGCGCGGCCGAGCCCGGGCAGCAGGGTGTCGTCATTCACGTAAAAGTAGGCGACCTCGGAGATCTCCCACCTCTCGGCCACGCGGCCGCGATGGTCGAGATTCTCGTCATAGTCGATGAGCCCCTCGAAGACGAGCCCGTTGACGGTGCTGCTCGAGCTGTCTGCAGCGAGAATGGGGTTGAGGAGCTGGGCGTCGCCGATCGAGGCGCTCACATACTCGGCAAGGCGCTCCGGGCTCCCCTTCGTCTGCTCCTCGTAGGTGGGCACCCAGAAGTAGGACTGAAGCAGGAAGAGGATCACCAAGACAGGTATGGCAATCAGGGCGCGACGCATACACACCCGGCAAGTTATCTCACACCCAGGAGGGAAGTTCCCCTGTCCAAGTGCCTAAAGTTATCCACCGGCACCGAGGGCAGGGGGCAGCTGGCAGTAGACCCTAGGCGCAAGGTCCAAGGCGTAACACGCAAGGAAGAAACTGACCGCTGTTGGCTGAAAGCTAGCCCCTGATCCCTGGTCTCTGAGGGTCAGCCATCGTACCTTATACGAAAGAATCTGTTTCTATCTGTGTAAATCTGTGTCCCATTACACGTCGCCGTCCAGGTCCTCGACGCGGCTCCGGCAGGTATCAATGAGGAGGCCGGCCGAGAAGCCCCCGGCGAAGCGCTCGTCGAGGGAATCGCTCCGTTCCTGTAACAGACGCAGCGCGTTGGCGTACTCGCGCCGAGCAGCCTCCAGTTCATTGCGCCGGGCATGGAGCTCTCCGAGATGGAATCGGGCCAGAGCGTGCTGGGGCCTCAGGTAGACCACTCGCTTGAACATCTCCACGGCCTGGTCATCATCCTCCAGGGTCCGATGGATGATGCCGAGGAGATAGTGGCCGGCAACCGAGAGGGGCTCCCGCCGGATCACCTTCTCACACAACACCGCTGCCTCTACCGCGCGACCCTGATTGAGGAGGATCTCCGCGTGAAGGAGCAGGGCCTTCTTGGGCGGAGAGGATCGCTCCAGTTCCGGTGCTAGGAGCTGCCCGCCCTTATCCGGCAGCCCGGCGTCAACGAATTCTCTGGCACGGGAGTCCGCCTCCCGTCCCGGCGCCAGTTTAGGTTCAGGCACCGGTTCGGCCCGCGGTCCCTGCGTCCGCTGCGGAGCTGGAGCAGAGGCCCGGCGCCGCCGTCCCACCCTGATCCTCGGCTCGGAGGCCCGATCGTATCCTACCCCACTCCGCTGGTAGAGGAATACCCCCCCTACCTGGATCGTAAGGAAGTCCCTCGAGAGATAGCGGAGGGATTCGGAAAACCCGGTGAAGAGGTAGCCGCCCTCCCAGAGGCTCTCGTAGAAGCGCCGGACCACAGCTTTCGTCGTCTCCGGCTTGAAGTAAATCGTGACGTTGCGGCAAAAGATTACGTCCCAACCCGGCCCCCGCGCACCCGGATAGGGAGTGCTCATGAGATTGAACGGGCGGAACTCCACCATCTCCTTGATTGCCCCATTCAGGATGTAGGTCTCCCCGTCCCGCGTGAAGAACCGCTCGCGATAGTGCTCCGGAGTGCTGCGGAGGGAGCGCTCACCGTAGATGCCTCGCCGGGCGACCGCAAGAGCTCCCTGGCTCACATCAGTTGCCAGGATGTAGGGCGGTGGAGAGGCCACGCCCGCAATACTCTCCGCCAGGACCATGGCAATGGTGTACGGTTCCTCGCCGGTGGAGCAGCCGGCACTCCAGATCCGGAGAGGTTCGCCCATTCGGGACCTGGCCTTCACGAGCTCCGGGAGCACATACCGTTGGAGGGCCATGAACTGGGCCTGGTCCCGGAAAAAATAGGTCTCCTGGATGGTGACCAGATCAAGCAGCGCCTGGAATTCCTCGCCCTCGGGGGATGGCCCCAAGCGACGAAGGTAGTCGGCGAAACTCGTCGCACCGGACTGGCCCATCCGGGCCAGCAGATGGCCCCGCAGTGCGTCTCTATCCGCGGCATGGATGTAGATCCCCGATCGCCGGGCGATGAGATCGCGAAAACGGCGAAACTGCTCATCGCTCAGAGAGGGCTGGCCGGTCTCGTGCACGGGATGTTCTCTCACTGGGTCCACTCCCTCATCCAGTTCATGAGCTGGGGGGCAATGGCCTCCAGGGAGAGGACCACCTCGGCCGCCTCCTGTTCGATGGCAGCGCGCGGCATGCCAAAAATGATGCTTGAAACCTCGTTCTGGGCGATGGTGTGACCACCCCTTTCTCTAAGCCGCTTGAGACCCACAGCACCATCTGAGCCCATGCCGGTGAGGATGACACCGATACCGCGCCTGCCGAAGGAGGTGGCTATCGATTTGAACAGAAGCTCCGCGGACGGCCGATGCCCGGCGATGGGCAGCGACTTGTTGAGTCTCGCCTTTCCGTCCTCGCTGACCAGGAGATGGTAATCCTCCGGGGCGAAGAGGACAACGCCGCGCTTGAGCATATCTCCGTCCTGAGCCTTCCTGACCGTGAGCGCCACCTCGTGGTCCAGCCAGTGGATTAGGCCGTCGAGAAATCCGAGACTCATGTGCTGCACCACGAGAAAGGCGGCATTAACATCGGCAGGAATCTGCTTGAAGAGGGTCACGAGGGCACTGGGGCCGCCTGTAGAGGCGGCGATGGCCACAACCCGCAAGGGGGCCTCGCCCTTGTCCCCTGCCGGCAGGCTGGGTACGACCGAAGGCAGTGGACTACCAACCCCGCGATGGTGACGCTGCCCCACCCGGGCTCGGGCAAGGATGTGCAGCTTGCGGAGCAAGGTGGTCCGGATTTCCGGTCTGGTCCGCCAGAGGTAGAGCTCCTGCTTTTCGATCACATCCAGGGCCCCCAGTTTCAGAGCCCGCGTCACCTTCTCTTCGTATTCCCCGTGGGAAGCGGTGATCATGACGATGGGGACGGTAAACTCGGCGAGGATCCGTTCCACAGCAAGAAATCCGTCCAGACCGGGAAGCCGGATGTCCATGGTAATGAGGTCAGGCCGGACCTCGAAGGCCTTTTGCACCGCCTCGAGCCCGTCACCTACGCAGGCGACGACCTCGAACCCGGGGTCCGTAGCGAAAATATCGGCGAGGAGATCACGGGCGCTTTTCACGTCATCGACGATCATCACCCGGATCAGCCGTTCGGCCGGGCCGTCATGCGCTCGAGTGGATTGTCCTCTCGTCATGGAATCCGCC
>JAGFXI010000282.1 GCA_017861095.1 Deltaproteobacteria bacterium
AAAGGGATCAGGTTGATCTTGGCCCGGATGCCGCTCAGGATGCGGGCGAGTCTTCTGGCGGCGCTATCGGAGTCATTGACCCCGTCGATCAGAAGGTACTCGAAGGTGATCCGCTGCCGTTTCCTGAGGGGCAGGAGGCGGCAGGCCTCGAGGAGCTCCTCCAGGGGATAGCGGCGGTTGATCGGCATGAGAGCCGACCGCGTCTCGTTGTCACTCCCGTGAAGAGACACGGCCAGGTTGATGGGAATATGCCGAACCAGACGCTCCATCTCCGGGACGAGCCCGACGGTGGAGAGGGTGACCTTCCGCGTGGAGATGCTCGGCCCCCTGTCCGAGGTGATGATCTCCAGGGCCTTGGTTACCTGGGCATAGTTGGCCAGAGGCTCTCCCATACCCATGAGGACGAGATTGGTGATCTTCTCCTCGGCGCCGAGCTCCCGCCGTGCGGCGCAGATCTGATCGACGATCTCACCGGCCGAGAGGTCGCGGCGAAACCCACCCCGGCCGGTCAGGCAGAAGCGACAGCCGAAGGCGCACCCCACCTGACTGGAAACGCAGAGGGTGCGCCGTTCGCCCTCAGGGATGAGAACCGCCTCCACGGTCTCGCCGTCATCGAGGCGAAACAAGAACTTCCTGGTGCCGTCTTCGGCGGCGGCCACCGTCACCCGCTCGAGACATGAGGCCCGGATGTGCTCGGTGAGCCAGGACCGGAAATCCCGGCTCAGGTCGGTCATCTGGTGGAACTCTTCCACCCGGCGCCCATACACCCACTTGAGAAGCTGCCGGGCCCGGTAGGCGGGGTGACCGGCCCGCTCCACCCAGGCCTCCAGCTCGGTCGGAATGAACTCCTTGAGACAGACAGGACCCTTCATGCCCCTTTGACCTGGTAGAGATCGGCCTTCCCATCCTGGATACAGACGAAATTGTAATTCCTGACGTCCGCCTGATCGAACCAGCGCCAGCCGGTTTCCGCACAGACGGGGCAAGGCTTTCGCGGTACCCTGACCGCCAGAATGCGGTAATTCGTATCGGCGCGCGAATCGACAGACACCACCCCGGCGCAGTCCTCGCAAACCCTCACCGTCTCTTGCTGCTCTTCCAAGATCCCGGCCGTATCGTAAAAAATCCTCCGGCTCCGGCGGACGAACTCAGATCCAGCGAGAAATCTCCGGCGCGCCAGAACGCAACCCTCTCTCCACTCCAGGAGATGATCGCAGGTGAGGGCGACGAGGTGATCCACTTCATGAGACTGACGGATGCGCTCCGGATCGTAGTCAGGCTCTCGCACCCGGGAATAGTCAACGCCGGCCAGAGCGAGGATGAGCCCCACGTTCACATAGGGAAGGGCGCCCTCGATGGAGTAGCCTCCCTCCAGCACCGCGATGTGGGGCTGGAGCTTGTCGGTGAGCCTGGCGTAGCCCTGGGCGCAGAAGTTCATGTGGGTGATGGGATCGCTATAGTGATTGTCCTGCCCGGCGGAGTTGATGATGAGTTCGGGCCTGAACTCCTCGACAATGGGGAGCACCACCCGGTCCATGACGGTGAGGAAGCCCTCCTCCGAGGTTCCCGGCGGGAGCGGAATATTCACTGTAGCTCCCATCGCGTTCGGGCCGCCCGTCTCGTCGATGAACCCCGAGCCCGGGTACAGGGTACGGCCGTCTTGGTGGAGCGAGATGAAGAGAGTGTCGGGGTCGTGCCAGTAGATGTCCTGGGTGCCGTCGCCGTGGTGGCAGTCTGTGTCCACGATGGCGACCCGGTCCACGCCGTAGGTCTTGCGGATGTACTCCACCATGATCGCTTCGATGTTGATGTTGCAGAACCCGCGGGCGCCGTGCACCACCCGCATGGCATGGTGCCCCGGCGGGCGGACCAGAGCGAAGCCGCGCTCCAGCTTCCCGCTCAGCACCCCATCGGCCACCGCCATGCATCCCCCCGCGGCGATGAGGTGGCTTTTCGTCGTCACCGCCTCCGCGTCGGGGACGCAGAAGTGAACGCGCTCCACATCCGCCGCCGTCGCCAGGCCGGGCTTTAACTCCACGAGGCCGTCGATATCGAGAATCCCTTCCTCGAAGACCTGGTCTTGGGTGTAGAGCAGGCGTTCCTCCCGCTCCGGGTGGGTCTCGCTGATGGCCCAGTCGAAGGCAGGGAAAAAGACCAGACCCGTCTTTCGCGTAGCTTTCATGGGGCAGTCTCCCGGTAGGTGCTGATGAGCCCGGGTTTCACCTGAGCCCTCACTCTGATGTTACGCCCGAGGCGATGGAACCCCCTCACCATGGTAAACTGCTGTGCCTCCAGGAGCTCCATGGTGAGGTCGTCCTCGTCGGCCCCCAGCCTCAGCGCTTTGCGGCGAAGGAGCTCCAGGGCGAGCTTCACCACCTCCTCCTGGGAGCCATGCTGGTCGATGGCGGCGCGATAGCCCTCTTCCGGGGCGCTCACATAGCCCAGCGCCGTGTCCGCCACCACCGTCACCTCACAGGTGGTCCGGGCGACCGCAGCCCCGATGGCATTCGCCACCTCATGGTCAGGAGGAACCCGAACCGGCCACCCGGTTGCTTCTTTGAGCCACGGAGCGACCTCCCTGGCCGGAGTGCCGATGAGGATGAGGTCTTTGGGCGCAACCTTCCTGCCCTCGAGGAGCTGATGAATGGTATAGACCGGCTGCGAGTTCACCTGGTCCACGAGCACCTGAATCCCCTCGAGGATGAGGGAACAGGTCCTGCTCACGATCATCCTGGCCGTCTCCTGGACGGTCGTGCCCAGGGTGTATCCCAGGCGCTGGATGCCCTCCACGGCCCGTTGCCGGTGGCCCGGCGTCTCGGCGCCGAGGGCGATGAGCGCGTCCGTTGGCGTCGGTTCCGGGCCGCCATAGGCGATGGCGCGACCCTTTCTCTCCGGCCCGACCTTCAAGGCGCCGTTTTCCACCCGGACCCAGCTGTCGCCGCCCACTCCTATGGAGTAGGAGCGCAGGGCCCGGACCAGGGTCCGATAGCCGCCGATGCTGATTCCCCGCCTTTCCAGGAGCGGCACACCGTTCACCAGAATGGCGATGTCCGTAGTGGTGCCACCGACGTCCAGCACCACCTCCTCCTTGCCCTGGTCGGCAAAGGCGACCGTACCTATGACGCTCGCAGCCGGCCCGGAGAGGATGGTCTCCACGGCGTACTGGAGAGACCGATGCTGCGCCATGGTCCCCCCGTCCGCTTTCAAGATCTCGAGGGGGACCATGAGTCCCCGACGCTCCATG
The DNA here is from genome assembly GCA_017861095.1 of Deltaproteobacteria bacterium. Classification (GTDB taxonomy): domain Bacteria; phylum Desulfobacterota; class Syntrophobacteria; order BM002; family BM002; genus JAGFXI01. Next base: position 3,245 of record JAGFXI010000282.1, read on the forward strand.
GACTTCTGGACCGCATCATAGAAGCGTCGAGTAATGGGCGCTACCGCCGCATTGAGGTAGGTAGTGGCGATGCGCCGCGGAAAGTTGAGCTGCCCCGAGACCTGGTGGCCCATGGCCACCGTCTGGAAGCCGTCCTCGAGGAGCTCCCGCATCCTCAATTCATGGCTCGGATTCCTGGTGCTGAACTTCCCCACCAGGGCTACGTTTCGGATTCCGGCAGCCTTGAGGCTGCGAGCGACGTCCTGAATCTCCCGATCCCGGATGGGCGCGACCTCACGGCCCCGGTGGTCGATAGCGCCGCTCACGGGGTAGAAGTGCTCGCCGATGGCGAAGCCCGCGGGGTTCATGCCCGGGCCGCTGGAGGCGATGATGCCAACCGGCTCCAGTCGGCCCTCGATGATGGCATTAGTGGCGAGGGTTGTGCTCACTACCACGCGCTGAATCAGCCTCGGGTCAAGCCCTTCCGTCGCTTCCAGCAACCCGAAGAGCACGCTCTCGAGGAGATCGTCCTGTTTGGTGAGGATCTTGGCCTTGCTGGCAACCTCTTTCCCCTTGATGACGACCACGTCCGTGTGGGTTCCCCCCACATCAAGCCCAAGCATCATAGTGAGTCGAATCCTTACTAGCCCGCATTACGCACGAACCACCTGCCGCCACGAAGTGGGCTCCGGCAGGGAGGCCTATTCGGCAAAGGCGCATAGTCGCGGCATTGATAGTGGAGACGGAGGCCAGGCCTTTCGGCTGGGTGCTAGTGGAAAGCCCGGGAGGCCTTTCTGTCAGCGAAGGAAGGTAGATGCTCCAGATGCGCTTTGCCTCATAGACCCCCCTGCCTCCCGCGTTGCCCCGTTTTCAAAAGTCGGAACCCGGGCGTCATCTAGTCCCGCCTGTCCCGAGCTTGTCGCGGGGAGGTTATCGCGGGAAACCTTGCGACGTACGGAAAAGGTACGCCTCAGCTCTGAGCCCCTGCGGTTGCCCGGTGGCACGATCATCTCCACGATCTCGCGACGGCGTGTCGTGGATAATGCGGGCTCCGAAAAAGATGCCGCAAACTGGTCGTGATCGAGGCGTGAGCCCGATCCTTCGGGGATCGCCACAGAGGGGCGGACTCCCCGATCGTGAAGCACGGGTAAAATACCAGATACGGGTGCCCAAGTCGAGCGCCTTCGAGCGTGGGGACTGATCTGACAGGTGCAGGGTGGGCTCAGTTCGTCTGGGTGGAGCAGGGCTCGGCCCGCCCCGGCGGGGATCCGTTCCCGTTCCGAGCATCCTTCAGGCGACCGGCCAAGTCATACACCGTGTTCGCGTAGTAGCTGCTCCGGTTGTAGTTGAGAAGCACGCGCTTCTTGTCGCGGGCGCCGTGC
>JAGFXI010000283.1 GCA_017861095.1 Deltaproteobacteria bacterium
CAGTGAACGACGGGCAGCGCCGTTCACACTCCTGGCAACCTCGAGGGGCCGGATAGGAGAGGCTGGACGACCATCTCCACGATCGCGCGACAGCGTCCCGCGCATAACGCGGGCTAGTCCTCCCACAGCTCCGGGTCGATGATTCCTATTTTGATGGCATACTTGACGAGATCGAGGAGGCTATTCATCCCGAGCTTCTTAGTGACATTGTACCGGTGTTTCTCCACGGTCTTCGGACTGACGCAGAGGACGTCAGCGATCTGGTTCGTGGTGTTTCCCTCCACCATGAGGCGAAAGACCTGCTGCTCCCTTTCGGAGAGGAGGTTGTAGCCCCGTACGGTGGGTTTGTCTTTCCGGGTTTTCAGGTAGGTACTGATCACCTCGGCGCTGATCTTGGAACTAAGGAAGTACTCACCCCGCCGGGCCGCTCTGATCGCCTCCAGGATATCCGAGCTGGGCGAGGCCTTGATCACGTAGCCCAAAGCCCCGGAGGCCAGGACCTGGTGGACAAAGGCCTCCCGTTTGTGCATGGAAAGGACTACCACCTGAGTTTGCGGCACCGCCTCCTTGATGAGGTGGACCGCCTCCAAACCACTCAGGTTCGGCATAGCGATGTCAATAAGGATGACATCAGGTCTGAGATCTCTGGCCAGGTCCAGCGCCTCCCGACCGTCGCCCGCCTCGCCCACCACTTCTAGGTCAGGCTGTTCATTGAGTAATTGCCTGACTCCCTCTCTCACGACGGCGTGATCGTCAGCTATCAGTACCCTTGTCTTTGCCATCTCGCTTCATTCCTCCCACCGGCACCTCAGCCCGAATGAGCGTGCCTCTCCCCGGTTTCGAGCGGACCTCCAGCCTGCCGCCCACCGAGGCGATCCGCTCGCGCATCCCGAGGATGCCGATTCCTTGGTGCCTCGCCCCGGAGGACATAATGTTTTCGCTTTGATTGAACCCGACACCGTCGTCTTTAATAGTGAGGATCAGGTCGGGATAACTGTGGGTGAGATGGATAGTCACATTCTTGGCATTGGCGTGCTTCACCACGTTGTGGAGGCCTTCTTGAATGATCCGATAGAGCACGGTCTCGACCTCGGCATCCAGTCGTTGCTTGAGTCCGATCGCCTCGAATTCCACGCTGAGCCCACCCATGCGGTTCCGAAAGTCCTCGACGTACCACTCGAGAGTCGGCAGGAGGCCGAGGTGGTCGAGCATGGCCGGCCGAAGCTGGGAGATGATGTTCCTCGTCGTGTCACTCACCTGCTCGATCAACCGGATAAGTTCAGTACATCGCTTCTTCTGGCTGACTAAGTCGTCGGGCAGGGTCTGGTGCAGCACCTCCATGCCGAAATGGAGCGCCGTGAGCGCCTGACCCAACTCATCGTGGAGATCGCGGGCGAGTCTCTTGCTTGTCTCCTCGGCCACGCTTAGCAGGCGCCGGCTCAGGAGGATGTTCTGCTCCTCAGCCCGCTTGCGCACGCTAATATCCTGCATAATCTCAATGGCGGCTATGGTTTTCCCGTGTTCATCAACGATAGGAGATACGGTGAAAAGGAGGTGGCGTTCCTTGCCGGCCAGGTTCTCGAAGTAGAGTTCCATCTCCCAGGCACCCTCGACCCGGCGAGAGGTTTTCATGCCTTCCTTGCGATAGGCCTGGAGCATCTTGTCGGACTCACCGTCGATGATGTAGTCGGCTGCCACGCTGCGGTCGTGATCATAAAAGGCCTTCCACTGATTGCGCGTTCCCACCATCTCGTGGGCGGAAAGACCGGTGATCTCCTCGCACAACCGATTCCAGTAGATGACGGTATGGGTCTCGTCGATGATAAAGATCCCTACCGGAGACCCCGCCAGAATCGTCTCGATGGCCTTCTTTTCTCGCAGGACCTTGCGAAGTTTGACTGCATCGCTGATATCCCTGTGGACCTCGAGAAAGTACGACGCCTGGTCCCGATCGTTCCCGATGGGGGTGACGGCCGTTTCCGCCGGGAAGGTCTCGTCCCCCTTCCGTTTCAGGGTTGTGCCGATAAGCCCCGTCCGGCCCTGCCGATAAAAGGTCTCTCGGAACTCCTCGAAGGCTCCTTTGCTGGGGAAGAGGATCATCGAGGTTTGTCCGAGGATCTCCTCTTTGGAGTAACCGAAAATCTTCTGAAGCGCCTTCTCATTGATATCAATGATTCGGCGCCGGCTGTCAGTGACTATCATGACATCCTGGTTGGTGTCAAAGATGGCCCGGTATCTTGCCTCGGAGGCTTGCAAAGCTTCCTCGGCCTGCTTGCGTTCGGTGATATCCTCGGCGTTCACCTGGACGGCGTCCAGGTCGGCAAAGGAGCTGAAGGTGAAGCGAAAGTAGCGATCCCCAACCTGCTTCTCCTTTCCCCTGATGATCCTGTCGGTGCCGATCAACGGGCGTATCTCCCGATCGAAGTCCAGCGGGAACACCTTGAGAATGTCGTCTGTCGTGGCCCCGGCCTCTCGCAAGAACTGGGTTGCTGCCGGATTGAGGTAAGAGATCCGGCCGGAGGACTCGACCCGGATGACGGGGTTTGGGTTGGTCTCCGGAAACCTGGCGAGATCCTGGATGCGGCGGGTCAGTTTCTGGATCTCCTGACGGTTCTGCCAGTCCTTTAATGCATGATCCAAGCGGTGGCCAATGAACTTCATCGCGTCCTTGCGGAGGTAATCAAGGGCGCCCAGGCGGATGCTTTCCACCGCCAGTTCCTCACTTCCCATGCCGGTGAGGACAATGAACGGCAGGTCGAGTCCCCTTTGCTTGCAGTACTCGAGCGCATCCAGAGCGGTAAACTGTCCCAGGTTGTAGTCGGCGATGATAACATCCCACGCCCCGTCGCCGATCCGATCGCGAAAACGGTTGGGATCTGAGACCACCTCGAAAACTACCTCATACCCGCTCTTTCTCAGGTAGTGGAGACAGAGTTCAGCATCATCCAGGTTATCTTCGAGAAAGAGCACTCTGATCCGCTTCATCGGGATGCCCTCTCTCCGCCGATGGAAGGCGGTTTATTGAGCAGGAGCCAGTAGAAACCAAGGGTGCGAAGGGTTTCCATGAACCGCTTGAAGTCCACCGGTTTCACGATATAGCTATTTGCTCCGAGACGGTAACACTCGTCCACGTCCTTCGCCTCCTCTGAGGAGGTGAGGACGACTACAGGGATGCGACTGAGGTCACGGTCGGTCTTTATGTTCTCGAGGATTTCAAGACCGGAGATCTTCGGCAGCTTGAGGTCAAGGAGGATGAGGCCCGGGCTGACGTGTCCATCCTTACTCCGCTCCAAGTATCGAAGCGCCTCTTCCCCATCCATGGCGACCTTGATCTCGTTGGCGAAGTTATGGCGCCGGAATGAATGGAGGGTGAGATCGATGTCGTCTTGGTTGTCTTCAATCAAGAGCACGCTCAGCATGTGCATACCTCTGGCGTCATCTAGTCGTCGTCGATGTTTTTGGGAGACTGAAAAAGAACGTAGCCCCCCGGCCCAGGAGCCGAGACAGACCAGAGCCCCCCGCCGTGTTTCTCCACAACCCGTTTCACGATGGCAAGGCCAATTCCGCTCCCTTCGTAATTGGGGTGGAGCTTCGGAAAAACCTGAGTGAGTTTGTCGGCGTACTTCATGTCGAAGCCGATGCCCTTGTCCCTGACGTAGTAGACCGTTTCCCCCCACTCTCTTCACACCCGATCTCGATCCGCGGCAGAGGTTGGGACCGGGTGTACTTCAACGCGTTGAAGATGCAATTAGAGAAGACATGAACGAAGGCCCCCCGATCGCACGCCGCATGACCAAGGGGGCGGACCGCCAGCTCGATTCCCTGGGTTTCGATCTGAGCCTTGTAA
>JAGFXI010000048.1 GCA_017861095.1 Deltaproteobacteria bacterium
CCGACGGCGCCATACATGGTGTCATCGAGTGCCGCGGGCTTACCTTTACCTATCCGGGGGCAACCTGGTCCGCCCTCCGAGACGTTCGCCTCCGCATCGAGCCCGGCCAGTTTGTGGGAGTTGTCGGCCGCACCGGCGCAGGGAAAAGCACCTTTCTCAGGGTCATCCCTCGCCTCTACGAGGTGGCTGACGGGCAGCTCTACCTTGACGGCAAGGAGCTTCATCGCTGGCCCCTCTCCCGCCTCCGGGGGTCTATCGCCATGGTGCCGCAAGAGCCCTTTATCTTCGCTGATTCGGTGCGGGCCAACATCTGCTTCGGGAGACCCCATGCCGGCGAGGACGAGATGGTCAAGGCGGCCGAGACCGCTCAGCTTCTCGAGGAAATTCGCGCCCTGCCTCGGCAGTTCGATACCCTCCTCGGCGAGCGTGGCGTCTCCTTGTCGGGAGGTCAAAAACAGCGGCTGACCCTGGCTCGAGCGCTCGTACTCGAGCGACCGCTCCTCATCCTGGACGACTGTCTCTCCTCTGTGGATGTGGAGACTGAGGTGGCAATTCTCGGCAACCTTCGGCACTACTTGAAGGGACGGACGACCATCATGGCCTCCCAGCGCCTCGAGGCCATGCGGACCGCAGACATGATTTTCGTGCTGGACCAGGGCGAGTTGCAGGAGTCGGGAAACCACGAGGAACTGCTGGCGTTGAACGGCATCTACGCCACCCTGTACCGCCGGCAGCAGTTGGAGGCGGAGTTGAAGGTCAGAAGCAGACGGGGCTGATCTCTAGCTATGCACGGCAACTACGGCTACTTTGAAGAGGATCAACTGGGGAAACCCTATGACTGGCCCCTGTGGCGTCGCCTGGCTCATTACGGCCGTCCCTACCTCAGGCTCATCATCCTGAGTATCGTTTTCATCCTGGCGGTGACCGCAACCGAGCTCATCCTCCCCTACCTGTTGAAAATCGGTATCGATCGCGACATCCTGCCTTCCGCCCGCGAATTGCGCTTGGGCGGCGAGTGGTCGCCAGAGATGGAATCCGCTCTCGCCCAGATCGGGACACCGCCCGGCCTCACTCGGGAGGGGGAGCACCTCTTCGTACCGGAAGACGGCCTGCAACGGCTTGATCCTCGGTTGCTGCAAAGGCTCCAGAACCAGGGCGTCCTCGGCCCCCGTCGCATCTACTACACGAGGCTTCAGTCGGCGGCGCAGAGAGACGTGGTGGACATCCACCCGGACCTCTTCCGGGTGGTTGGGGATTGGGCCTACATCTACTACCGGGACCTGGACAAGCTGAGCAGCTCCGAGCTGCTCAGCCTGCGTCAGGGAGACATGAACGGGCTCTGGACCCTGAGCCTGGTCTTCGTCATCGTCCTCCTGGTGAGTGGCGCCTGTACCTTCGGCCTGACCCTGGTCATGGTCAAGGCCGGCCAGTCCATGATGCATGACCTGCGTATGGAGCTCTTCACCCATCTTCAGCGGATGTCCCTTTCCTTCTTCAATCGCCAGCCCGTGGGCCGCCTGGTCACCCGCCTCACCAATGACATCCAGAACCTGGATGAAATGTTCAGTACCGTGATCATGACCCTGTTCAAGGACGGCGTGGTGGTCTGCGGCATCCTCATGGTCCTCTTCTACCTGGACTGGAGGCTCACCCTCGTGAGCCTCTCGGTGATGCCCCTTGTCTTCCTCCTCTTCCATTTCTTCGGGGTCCAGGTGAGAGGCGCCTTCCGCGAGATCCGTGCCAAACTCGCCCGGATCAACGCGACTCTGAACGAATACCTTTCCGGCATTCGCGTCATCCAGCTCTTTCAGCAAGAGGAGGAGACCTTCCGCCGCTTCCATCACCTGAACCACGACTATTATCAGACCAACTTACGACAGATAACGATCCAGGCCATCTTTTTCCCGTGCATCGAGCTCCTCGCCACGACTACGACCGCACTCCTCCTCTGGTACGGTGGTGGGCAGGTCATCCGAGAGCGCCTGAGCCTGGGAGCCCTCGTAGCCTTTCTCTCCTATCTGCGCATGTTCTTTGGTCCCATCCGTGACCTCTCCCAGAAGTATAGTGTCATGCAGTCGGCCATGGCCTCCGCGGAACGGGCCTTCCATCTCCTCGAGAACCGCGATCGGGAGGACCTCTCACGGGAGAGCCCGGAGCGCCCACTCGCCGTCAGGGGGGAGATTCAGTTCCGTCAAGTCACCTTCGCCTACGGCGAGGGCGAGCCGGTGCTGGACAAGATCTCCTTCCGCGTCGAGCCTGGTGAGACCCTGGCGATCGTCGGGGTCACCGGCGCTGGGAAAACGACGTTGATCCACCTCCTGGAACGCTTCTACGAGCCCCAGGAGGGGACCATCCTTCTCGACGGCCAGGACGTTCGTTCTCTTGACCTCTCCTGGCTGAGACAGCAGGTGGCATTGATCATGCAGGATGTCTTCCTGTTCGCCGGGTCGCTGCGGGAGAACATTCTCCTTGATCGCAGCGTGTCGCCGGAAGAGCTCAAACGAATCATTCGTTACGCCCAACTGGAGGACGTGGTCGCCAGGCTTCCGGGCGGTCTGGATGCGCCGGTGCACGAGGGAGGGGTGACACTTTCCATGGGACAACGCCAGCTCCTCGCCATTGCCCGCGCCATGGCCTACAACCCCAAGGTACTCATCCTGGACGAGGCCACGGCCAACATCGACAGCGAGACTGAGTACCGCATTCAGCGTGCTCTGGAGCGGCTCTTTGAAGGTCGGACCACCCTGGTCATTGCCCACCGGCTTTCCACGATCCAGAAGGCGCACCGCATCCTCGTGCTCCACCAGGGGCAAATCGTTGAGTCCGGGAGCCATGGGGAGCTCCTGGCCCGGCGTAATTTCTACTACCGCCTCCACCAGCTCCAGTTCAATCATGCGCTGGTCCCGGCGGACTGAAACGATCCTCGTGCTAGAGATGGCGTCCTTTGCCAGAAAAGGAAACGCTGTGAACGCCCTCGCCCGCCGGTGGGGTGCGGTTCTCGCCCTGCTTTGCGCCGCGGTCCTCCTGCAGTCGGTCTGGACCAGGGCGTCGGCCGACGACTACGAAGCGCTCTTTCGCCAGGCCCAGGCCGATCCCTCACGGCGTGCGGCCTTCGTCGCCCAGTACACCCAGCAGCGTAGTCTGCCCGAGTACGTTCAGGAGATCGCCTATTCCGATCAGATGGCCGTCCTCGCCATCACCCACCCCCTGAGGCAGTACCGAGACGGCGAGTGGGGCCTCACCACCAACACCCGGGGGATCGGTAAAGGATATCCCTCCTTCATCACGTTCGGGCCGAGGATGTTCTCCCCGGCATTCAACATCGCCGATTTCGAAAGCGTGCTCCAGCACGAGGCCACCCATGCGAGATACTGGGCTACCGGCCGGCTTACCTACATGGAGAGGGTCGAGACCGATGAGGCCCGCCTCGCCAAGGGTGTTCTGCCCATTCTCTTCGAGCTCGACGCCCTCAAGGCGCAGATAGAGCATCCGAGCTGGCGCCGGACTTCCCCGGCCTTCAGAAAGGGGCAGGAGGCTTACAAGCAGAAATGGATGGACGAGCTGAACAAATTGCGGACGCAGCTGGCGGTGACCAACATAGCGCCCCTGCTCGACCGGATCTGGAACAACTACCGATAGCGGGAGATGGCCCGCCGCGGGAGGGATCACTGATAGGTGAAGTCCATGAAGGTGACCATGGTTTTTCCCTTCAGGAATTCTATGCGTCTCACCTTCATCCCCTCGTAGGTGAAGGCCATAGACGAGTCGGCGAACCGAGTGAGCTCCTGTAGAAGCCCGTCCCCGTTCCAGCGGGAGGGTCCGTAAAATCCTCCCCGCCCGGAAGACTGAAGCACCCGCTCCGTCCCCTCTGGAAAGAAATAGTCGCAGAGATAGAGGTCTCCCGCCTCATCGGCTGAGCGGATACAGGTCCAGTGGTTCGCCCACCGCTCGGAGCTTCCCTCCGGCCAGCGCCGTACCTCCGCATCGAGGGTCCTCCCGGTTCGATTGACGACGAGCATGCGCTCCCCGCGGTTACCGGTGATCCGGTCATCCCAGTGTTGCACCAGACACCACCGAGCCCCCTGGACCAGGACGAATCCCCTCCCCTTCTTGACGATTTCTTCTCCATTGGCCTTTTGGAAGGTATACGTGAAGGGATAGAGAGTCTCTCCAGGGTTAGGAGAAAAATTAGGGGAACTCAGCCTGGCGATGAGGCTTTGGACAAGGAGGGAGCGGGGCGGCTCCGGCGGCAGCTCCCGCCGCCCTCCCAATTGGGTACAGCCGAAAACGGCGACCAGGGCAAAGGTAATGAAGAGGTCGCGAATCGTCATGAAAGATCTTTCCCGCAAGACCCGTGCCATCTCCACGTTGACCGGCCTCCGGAGGAGATGTTATAAGGGGCACCCCAAGAAGGAATATATGTCATGATCTCGGATTCCAGCAAAGGGTATCTCTGTGTGGTGGCTGCGGCCATCATGTGGGCCATATCGGGGACGACCGGCAAGGCCCTGTTTGGCACCGGCATCACCCCTTTCGAAGTGGTTCAGGTCCGGGCGACCTTCGGATCGCTCCTGCTCGCCATCGTGTTCGCCGTTCGTTTCCGACACTTGTTCCGCATTCGCCTTGCCGACATCGGCTATTTCATCTTCCTCGGAAGCGTGGTCACGGCTCTGGTGCATCTGACTTACTTCTATGCCATCAGTAAGCTCCAGGTGGCGGCCGCCATCCTGCTCCAGTACATGGGACCGATTTTTGTCGCCCTCTTCTCCATGGTTTTCTGGAATGAGCGACCCAGCGGTGTCAAACTCATCTCCCTATCGCTCTCCTTCGTCGGCTGCTATCTCGTGATGGGGGGGTACAACCTTCAACTGCTGCACATGAACCGGATCGGCATTTTTTGGGGACTGGCGGCCGCAGTCTGCTATGCGGCCTATTCACTCCTGGGAGAGCGCTTCATGCATCGGTATAGGCCGTGGACTGTCCTCTTCTATACCCTTGTGTTCGCCGCTTTCTCCTGGCACATCTTCTACTCCCCCTTCCACTACCTGCGGGCGGGGTACACGGCGAACCAGTGGGCAGGGCTCTGCTACATCTCCGTATTCGGAACCGCTGCCCCGTTCGGTCTCTACTTCGTGGGCATCAATTATATTCGCTCAACCCGGGCGGCCATCACCGCCTACCTGGAGCCCATCTCCGCCGGGTTTATCGCCTACCTTTTCCTCGGGGAGACCCTGGAGCCCTTGCAAATACTCGGAGCGGTTCTGGTAATCGGTGCCATAGTCCTACTCCAGCTTAGGAGCGAACAGGACGAGATGACGCCAGAGATGATCAGGAAAGGGTCGGTAGAAACCCGGCAACCAAGGTAGGGTACTGAGCTTTAGAGACGAAAATATTGTCGCAGCGGGGTACCACCATGATCCTTGTTACCGATCGTCTCGCCATTCCGTCGGAGGAGGTCACCTTCACCGCCTCGCGGAGCAGCGGACCCGGGGGCCAGAACGTGAACAAGCTGAGCACCCGAGTGACCCTCCAGTTCGACGTTCTGAGATCACCGACTCTTACGGACGATCAGAAGGGGCGAATCTTCGTGAAGCTCAAGAGCCGCATCAGCAAAGACGGCGTGCTCAGGGTCACCTGCCAGCAGAGTCGAAGTCAAGCGGCAAATCGTGATCGGGCAGTGGAACGGTTCGTGGAGCTCTTGCGGCTGGCGCTCACGCGGAAGCGGCCGAGAAGGACGACGATCGTCCCGGCTTCGGCACGGGAGCGACGGCTTGAGGAGAAGAAACGTCGCGGTCGTATTAAGGCGGCACGGACAGAGATATCGTCACCGGACGACTAGCCCGCATTTTGCACGAACCACCTACTGCGGCCGCGGACATGGCGGTCCTTCTCTCCGAGCGGTAGGCTCGACGAGCCGGAAGCCGGGCCTCCGCGAGATCCTACTTGAGGCAATCCTCGCGAAAGAGGCAGTTTAGCTGATCACAGTAATCCTTGGCCGTATCGAAGCAGTCGAAGTTGCCCTCAGCGCGCTGTATCGCCTTGATCAGCTCTGCCTTCCGAACCTTCCCGGGATTGAGGCCCAATTGCTTTGCCAGCTTCTGCAGTTCTCTCAGTGTCATCTTCTCAAACCTCTTGGGACAAGCGCACAGCGACAATATGAAGCGGCGGAAAGATACTGAGTTTTTCGAGCAAAGTCAACCCATGAGAGCCCAACCTTCTTACCTTGACACCGGAGTCACCATTCTCCTATGCTCAGCCCATCCTGTATTTTTGCTGTCCCTGCCTTGAGTGTCTTCCCGTCCAGTTCATCCTGAATTAGGGTGGTACGACGCGCACAGGAGGTCCTATGGAGTCCTTTTCTGGAAAGGTTGCCCTGATCACCGGCGGAGCCAGTGGTCTCGGCCGGCTCATGGCTCGCAAGATGGGGACGAGAGGAGCTCACGCAGTGCTCTGGGACATCAACGACCAGGCTCTCGCCAAGGCCGCCGAGGAGATCCGCGCAGCCGGTGGCAAGGTGAGCACGTATCACTGCAACGTCACGGAGAGGGAGACGATCTATGCCACTGCGGAGAAGGTGCGCCGGGACGTGGGCAACGTTGATATCCTGGTGAACAATGCCGGGATCGTGAACGGCAAGCCTTTCCTCGAGTGCAGCGACGAGGAGCTCAGACGAACCATGGAGGTGAACATCCTGTCTCACTTCTGGACGGTGAAGGCGTTCCTTCCGGACATGATCAAGGCTAAGCACGGGCATGTCGTCACCGTCGCTTCCGCCGGTGGTATCGTCGGCAGTGCCAAACTGGTTGATTACTCCGCCAGCAAGTTTGCGGCCTTCGGTTTCGATGAGGCACTTCGCGCCGAACTCAAGCAGCAGAGGCTTAACATCCGCACCACGGTTGTATGTCCTTTCTTCATCAACACGGGGATGTTCGCCGGGGTCAAGACTCGATTCCCCTTGCTCCTTCCCATCCTCAACGAGGACGAGGTGGCGGAGCGGATCGTCCGTGCAGTGGCCCGGGGAAAGGAGCGCGTGATCCTGCCGGCCTTCGTGTACACTACCTGGCCTCTCCGGCTCGTGCCCGTCAAGGTCTTTGATTGGGTAGTGACGCTCCTCGGCGTGAACAACGCCATGGACGCCTTCCGCGGCCGACATTCTTGAAGAGCCAAACCCCCTCCCCATCGAAGGATGAGCCTATGTCTCACGCTGAAACCCCTCAACCCTCGACTCACACGGTCTGTCGAAATCCAGCAACGGGCGAGATCCTGGGATACTCTTCCCTCACACCAGTGGAGAGCTTGAAGGAGATCGTCCATCGGGCCCGCGCCGGCCAGTGCGCCTGGGCCGCCACTCCTCTCGAGGAGCGGCTTCGCGCCATGACCCGGGTTCGCGCCTATGTCGCCGCCCATGCCGAGGAGATCGCCGGGCTGATCGCCCGAGACAACGGCAAGACCCGCGTTGATGCCCTGGCGACCGAGGTGTTTCCCGCCGCGCTCGCCGCCGACTACTACGGGAAGCACGCCGGGAGGTTCCTGAAAGACCGTTGGCTCCGGCCCGGAAACCTCCTTCTCGTCAACAAACTCGCCAAGATCGTCCGGGTACCCTACGGCGTCATCGGCGTGATCTCACCGTGGAACTACCCCTTCTCAATCCCCTTCTCGGAAGTGGTGATGGGGCTTCTCGCGGGAAACGCCGTCATCCTGAAGACCGCGACGGAAACCCAGATAGTGGGAAGAGCCCTGGAGCAATGTTTTGTGCAGGCCGGGCTGCCTGACGGGGTTTTCGCCTATGTCAACCTCCCCGGCCGCCTGGCGGGAAGCGCTTTGCTGAAGGCCGGCATCGACAAGCTCTTCTTTACCGGTTCGGTGGCGGTGGGAAAGCAGCTCATGGCCGAGGCCGCGGCTACCTTGACCCCCCTTGTCCTCGAACTGGGCGGGAACGACGCGATGCTGGTATGCGAGGACGCGGATCTCTACCGCGCCGCGGCCGGCGCGGCGTGGGCGGGGTTTCAGAACTGCGGCCAGTCATGCGGCGGGGTGGAGCGGATCTACGTCCATGAAAAGATCTACGACCCCTTTTTGCAGCTTCTGAAAGAGCAAGTGGAGGCCCTCCGAGTCGGATACGATGAGAGTTTCAACGTCGACATGGGCGCCATGACCACCGAGCGTCAGGTGGCCGTGGTGAAGCGTCATCTGGAGGACGCCCTGGCAAAGGGGGCCGTCATTCACGCCCGGTCGCCGCAGCCGGAGGGGGAAGGAGCCGGAAACTTCCTCCCCGCCATAGTTCTGACCCGTGTGACCCACGAGATGCTCGTCATGCGGGAGGAGACCTTCGGCCCGGTTGTGGGCGTCATGAAGGTGAGAGATATGGGAGAGGCGGTGGCCCTTGCCAACGATTCCCACCTCGGCCTCACCGGGTCCGTTTGGTCGAACAATTGGGGGAAGGCCGAAGCTCTCGCCCGCCGCATTCAGGCGGGGGTGGTCACCATCAACGACCATCTCATGAGCCACGGCCTGGCTGAGACACCATGGGGAGGGTTTAAGCAGTCGGGGATCGGGCGAACTCATGGCGCCATCGGCTTTGCCGAGATGACCCAGCCGCAGGTGATCGTCCATGACATCCTCCCCTTCGCCAGGCGGAGCATGTGGTGGTATCCCCACGACAACGGGTTGTACCGCGGCCTTCTCGGCGCCCTCGAACTCCTCTACGGGAAATCCTTCCCCCATCGGCTCAAGGGGCTCGCCAGGCTCCTCACGATCGTCCCCCGGTACTTCACCCGCGGGTGACGCGGGCGATCAGTAATGAAGGGCAAGCCACACGGTCCCATGGTCGGGATCCGTCCATTTCACCTTTTCCCCTTAAGCGAGAATTCGCCCAGCCTCCCGCATGAGTCTGCCGATGGCGATCTTCTGGGGACAGCGCTCCTCGGCCGAGGAGTAATCCACCTGGCGGAGACGGCTTCGGGTCTCCGTCGGCAGCTGGGCAAAGAGTGCCCTGGCCCGGCCCCGATCGCCATATTCGTGGTAGTACATGAGGTACCGCATCACATCCCCCACCGGTACGGGCGAGGCGAGCGCCATCTGGCAGATGCGAGTACAGCCGGCGCAGTAGCCGGAGGCGGTTTCACAGGCGTAGCGCTCCAGCAGGCTCTTGTCCTCGGCAGATAGGCTTGTCTTGTCCACGGCGGCGGCGACGTTCGCCATCAGGATGGTCAGGTTCGGCATCTGGGAGCAAATGCTCGCGATTCTCGGGTTCTCCCAAACCGTTTTAAGCTTTGCCTGCTTGTCGGTGAATCCCCGCTGCACGAATCGTTGGGTCAAGTTTAGCTCGGCTTCGCTATCACTTCGCACCGACCAGCTCCCCTGGGTCTTCATGGCGGTGAGGCCGATGCCCGCGGCGGTGCAAGCGTCTAACGCCTGCTTCATCTTGTCGCTGTTCATGAGCCGGTAGTTGTAGGTCATCATGATGCCGTCGATCCAGCCCAGCTTTGCCGCCCCGAGCAAACAGTCCTCCATGTTACTGTGGCTGCTGAACCCGAAGAACCTGAGCTTGCCCGCGCTCTTCATTCCCTCGGCCCAGGTTTTCATCTCCATGCTCATTTCTCTGATGCTGCTGATGCCGTGGATGAAATAAAGGTCGATGTAGGTGGTGTTCATCCTCTCCAGAGAGCGGCTGAAGAGTCTCGTCATCTCCTCCGGGTCCCGCGAGTCGGACTTGGTGACCAGGAACACCCTCTTTCGCACCTCGGGATTCTTGGTGAAAAAGGCACCGATTCCCTTCTCGCTGTTCCCGCCCTCGTAAGAGGCCGCCGTGTCCCAGTAGGTCACACCCCACTGGAGGGCTTGGTGCATGAGGATCTGATTAGAGGGAATGTCGAACATGCCGCCCAAGGACAGACAGGAAACGTTCACCCCCGTCTTACCGAACGGTCGCGTGGGAACGACCATCGCCTCCCTCTCGCCTTTCTGAGCGGCGTGCACAACCCTCTCCGCGGCGGCGGGCGGGCAAAAGCGATCCCGCCCCGAGGATTCCGGCGGTCTTCAGAAATTCCCGCCGCGAACATCGATCTCGACGGTCAGACATAGCTGCTCCCTTTCTGTTGGTCCGATGAGAAATCCTTGGCGATTCCCAGGCGGGCTACCCACCCCTCGGAAGCAGAGAATGCCTCCGATTCCTGGACTCGTTCTCCGCGCTTACCCGTATCGCCCTCTTCCCGCTCACCGGGCACTCGTGCTCGCAGATGCCGCAACCGGTGCAGAGTGCCGGGTCCACGTAAGGCCTCTGGAGCCTCACCTGGATCGCGATGGAGCTTCCTCTCCCGGGCATGTGGACCCACGGGGAACCCGGCGAGACGGTCACGCTATGGTTGGTGTTATCCACGATCCGTCTGGGAGGCTCCTCGTTGCCGCCGACAAGGGTACAGTAGTAGTCGCCGGTGGCGAGCCGCCCCGGCTCGAGGGATCCTCCCGTGACGAAGACCGTGAGCGGATCGGCACCCTCGACCACGAGAATCCCGTCCCTCGCCGTGCTGTAGTACTCGCGGGTGAAGATCGCCTTCGGGCTAACGGGGCAATTCTCCTGGCAGACGATGCAGGGCCTGTCCATGGCCCAGGGGAGACAACGCCCCTGGTCCACGAAGGCGGTGCCCACGCGCATGGGGCCTGCCTCTCTGAATTCCTTGCGCCCAAGCTTTTCATCCAGGGTGAACGGCCGGATCGCTCCGGTGGGGCACAGGTGTCCACAGGCGACGCAACGGAGCTGGCACCCGCTCCTCCCGATCCGGAAGTTGAGCGTGGGCGTCCACACGCCCTCCAGCCCCCCTTCCATCCCGGCCGGGTGGATGATATTGGTCGGGCAGATGCGCATGCACTGCCCGCACTTGATGCAGCGTTTCAAAAAATCCGGCTCCGCCAGCGACCCGGGCGGTCGAATCAGGCCAGGGTTCCAGTTCGATCCGAGAAGGCCGCTCAGGCGAACCATGGGAATCGCAGCAACGCCGGAGGCGAAGGAGAGGAGGAGGCCCCGCCGACCGATGTCCGGCGAGGTCCGTTCACCTGAAGCCGAGCGAACGGTCCTGTATCCCATGAGATCGTGGCGACAGGAGTCCACGCAGTTCATGCAGAGGACACATTCACTGACCCGGATCTCCGCCGTGGGCTCGCAGGCCCCCTCGCACGCAGTTTCACAGAGCTGACACCCCTTGCACTCGTCGCTCCTTCGCCCGATGCGCCAGAGCGCAAACCGCCCGAGCACACCCATGAACGCGCCGAGGGGGCAGACGAACCGGCAGTAAAACCGCGGCACCCAAAGGTTGGCGAACACCGCCGCCAGGAACACTGTACCGATGAGCCACGCGCCCTCGTAGTATCGCGGCGGGGCCGTCGCGGTCCCGACAACGGGCAAGAGCGCCAGGTTCAGGGAGCGCTGGACCAGGGGGATCGGATCTAGAAGTCCGGTCTGAAGCGAGGTGAGGAAAACCCTCTCCGCCGGAAGGGCAAAACCGAGCCCCGTCCAGACCCCGAAGAGGACCGGGACCAGCGCTAGGTAACGGCGCGGGATGGCCGCACCTCTGGACAGGGCAAAGGCGGCACCGCCGAGGAGCAGAGCCGTCGCTCCGGCCGCGAAAAGGACGGGTCTTTCGGCGGGGATCCTAACCAACCCCAACATGAGGTTTCCCGCAGCGGCGGTCAGAAGGAAGGTGAGGAGGTAATACTTGATCCTTTGCCCACGGCGGTATCGGTTCGAGGCTACCCGAGCCGCCAGAGACTTGCCGCGGTTTCCGAGAAAACCGACCAGGTGGTGGATGGTGCCGAAGGGGCAGACCCAGCTACAGAAAAACCTGCCAAGAAGGATCGTGAGCCCCACGGTGACCAGGGACCAGAGGAGGCCCCGGTACAGGGTGTGGGTCGACAGTATGGTGCCGAGAGCGACGAGGGGATCGAGCTCGAGGAACCAGCTCACCGGCCAGCCCCTGATCTGCCACCATTCCACGCCCACGGTGCTCACCAGGCAGAACCAGAGGAGAAGCAAGAGGAAGAATCCCTGGCTTATGCGCCGTACCGTGACGATTCTCATGGCAGTCGCCGTAGTCAAGTCACCGCCGTCAACCAACGCTCAAACGCACGGGACGGAGCGATTCGAATTCCGCCGTACCTATCCCTGCGGCCGCCGCCCTGGTGATGAAGGGAAGATCTGCGGGAGTCATGCCGAGGAGGGTCGCACCGCAGGCATCGGCGGCCACCTGATCCGTGCTGACGATCATGGTGTTGGTCTGTTTGAGATCCGCGAGCGATCCCCCGGTCGGTCCGTTGGTCATCATGGTCGTGGTGCCGTCCAGGATGACCAGGGTGGGGCGAACCATGAGCGCCAGATCCTTGATGATCGTGTTGATATCCTGGTGGAAAATGTTCCGCCGCCCGCCCAAGAGGCCGTACCAGTTCTTCATCGCCATGGAGGCGCCGCTCCGGTGGTGATTTTTCACCGGCGCGAGGCCGATGAGCTTGGTGATCCCCCGCAGCGGCTCCCACAGGATAGGCCAGCCTCTGAGGAGTGTGCTTCCGGGGACGGTGGTAGTGCGGAAGGCCCCCTCCGCGGGCAGCATGACCTTCGCCCCTGCTGACCGGGCGGCCTCGGCGATCCCGCTCAGAGTAAAGCAACTCACGGGGTCGTTGATGGGGTTGTCACTCACTGCTACCGAAACCGCTCCGGCCTTCAAGCAAAGACCGGCCACCTCGGCGAGGAGTTCCGGGTTGGTGGTGGCCGAGAGCGTGGGCGGACTGGCGAAGGCGGCGTTTACCTTGAGGAGCACCCGGTCGCCCTTCTTGATGAAGGCTTCTATCCCGCCCAGGGCCTCAATGGCGCGGCCCACCGTCTCCCGGCGGTTGGTCCCGGTTACGATGGCGATCCTGTGGCCGATCTCGGGGAGAGAAAAATCGGGAACTCGTACCAGCTCCCCCTCCTCTTCTCCCCGCCCGGGCCCAACTCGGTCGTGGAGCCAGAGGCTGAGCGAGCCCGCAGCCGCAATCGAGATCCCGGCCTTCGCGGCGCGCCGCAGGAAGTCCCTCCGATCCATGTTTTCTGTCACGTTCCGACTCCGGACAGACGTTGCTTGAGGACGCGGGC
>JAGFXI010000284.1 GCA_017861095.1 Deltaproteobacteria bacterium
TCCCCTTTCAAGTCCCATTGCAGGCCCTGCGGATAGGCAAGAAGCGGGCTACAGCCGGTAGCCGAGGTTGCGCGCGCACTCCTCAACGAGCCGGGCCTCGATTCGTTTCTTTTTTTTTGCGTAAGAGTGAAGTAACGCATTGCCACACAGGGTGTTGATGACGCGAGGATATCCCTGGGAATACAAGTACACCATGCGGGTTGCAGGTTTGGTAAACAGCGCTCCCGTGGCACCGGCAACCTGCAAACGGTGGGCTATGTACTGGACGGTTTCGGACTCGGTCAAGGGGCGAATATGAAGCTGATGGGAGATCTTGTGTCTCAAGATCGCAAATCTTTTTCGTCTGAGAGTCTCATTCAGATCGGTTCTCCCGACGAGATAAATGTTCATCGGTCTCTTGTATTTGCGAACGTAATAGGCAAGCATTTTGATTTCTTCAAGCATTTCGAAGTTGGTAAAATACAGAATCTGATCAAGTATCTCATCTGATAATTTGTCAGCCTCGTCGATAATGAGAATTACTCTATAGCTAAATTTACATGCTATTCTGAGAAACGAAGTAAAATATCTGAAGAATTCTGCGTCAGTATTGAATCTTACAGGAAAATAAAAGCTTCCGGCAAGAAAATTAAAGAATTCAATTTTACCGATCTCTGGATATGAGAGAACGGCTCGGAAGGTCTTGGAGCCAAAGGTCTTGACAAAAGCATGGATCAGAGCAGTCTTTCCAGTACCGATATCGCCTGTGAGGACGAAGACGCCCTGGTTCTCCAGCAGAGAATTCTCCAGGGCGCCAAGCACGTGCTGGTGCTGCTTCCCCACCCAAAGAAATTTGGGATCCGCACTGGTTTGAAACGGGCTCTCCGTGAGGTTGAAATAGTCAAGATACATCGATTCGTGATACCGTGGCTGTGATGTGGCGGTCTGATAAACAACCAAAAATCGTACCAGATCCTGTAATCACGTCTTTTTTTTCTGGTGATTTTATCGGTTTATTGACAAGAACGCCAGCACAACCTTTTCCGGCCCGGATTGTTCCGTTTCCCCGCTCACGGCAAAAAAGCACCGAGCCTCAGCACGCGAGCTCTTACACGGTTGCATCGCCGTCGAATTCTGAGTACCCTTACCGCGAGCGACTCCATGTCTTAGGTGAATCGGGCCTATGGGCGCTCGTGGTCCACTGTGGAGTTACCTGCCATGCCGTCTCAGCTCTTTTTCCCTTTCAAGTGGCAGGATGTGGCGGATATTCTTGTCATCAGTTTCATCGTCCACCGCCTCTTCCTCCTCTTTCGCGGCACAACCGCCCTCCAGATCATGGTGGGTTTGCTTTTCCTCTGGCTCGTTCAGGGCATCGCCCAGGCTGCCGGGTTGGTCCTAACGAGCTGGTTCTTCCAGGGTGCGGGCGCGGTTGCCGTGCTGGTGATCGTCGTCGTCTTCCGGAACGAAATCCGCGAGGTTCTCATTCAAACCAACCCCGTCCGGTTTTTCCTCGGACGCCCGCGAGAGACCCATGCCATGGAGGTTGGCATCATCGTGGATTCCGCCTTCCAGTTGGCCGGGATGAGGACGGGCGCTCTCATGGTCCTCCAGAACCGCGATCACCTCGACGGGCACCTCGTCGAGGGCTTTCCCCTCGACGGCAGATTGATCCCCCATATCCTGGAAAGCATCTTCAGCAAGGAGAGCCCGGTCCACGACGGCGCCACGGTGATCCGCGGCAATCGGATCGCCCGGGTGGGGACCTTCCTGCCCCTGACCCGCAAAGAGGGCCTCCCCCAGCAGTTCGGCACCAGGCATCGGGCCGCCGTCGGCCTCAGCGAGCTCACCGACGCGGTGGTCCTGGTGGTCTCCGAGGAGCGGGGAGAGATTTCCCTGGTTCACAAAGGGAACGTGGAACGAGTCCGCGACCGGGCGCATCTGGAACAGGAATTGAAGCGGCTGCTCAGCGGGCTTCCTGCCGAGACCAAGCCGCAGCCCCGTCCGCGAGGCTTTATCACCCAGATCGGCGGCCTTCTCCTCACGTTTCTCCTGGTCGCTGTCATCTGGGGCGTATACTCCGGGGGCCAACTCTCGCTGATCACCGTCACCGCGCCCGTCTACTTCCGCAACATTCCGGCGAACCTGGAGCTCAAGAAGGCATCGGCCGACAAGGTGGAGGTCCAGATTACCGGGAAGCGGCAACTGGTTGCCGCGCTCAGGACCGACCAGGTGCGCGCTTTCCTCGATCTCCAGTCGGTAGAGGCAGGATCGCACCGGCTCGACCTCAGCGCTGAGAACATCAACCTTCCACCCGGTCTCGATGTGGTGCGCATCACCCCGGCGAACATCAAGGTGGAGATGGAGCCCTTTACCGTGAAGGAGGTGGCAGTCAAGCCCGAATTTACCGGCGCTCCACCGCGGGGATATCAGATTGACACGGTTCGAGTGAAACCCGGGAGCGTAAAGGTGGGCGGTCCGTCATCGGCGCTGCGGGCAGTCGCCAGCCTCTCCACCGAGCCTGTTGATCTGGCGAGCATTCCACCCGAGCGAAAAGAGAAGACCTTCGACGTGCCCCTGGTGCTCTATCCTGCTTCACTGCACCTTCTCCCGGACGAGAACAAGATCGTCCGGGTTCACATCAGGCTGCGCCCCCAGAGGGGCTCGACAGAAAGCGTAGATGTGCCGCAGCCGTGAGGGACGGGCCTTTTCTCACCCCCTAGCCCGCCAGATCTCCAGGAGCGTGATGTCGTCGCTCGCCTCCGCCCCACCCCGCCACGCATTCACCGCGTCAAGAAGACCCGTGCCCCAGGGGGGACCCATCCCCTTCCTGACATACTCCAGGAGGCGCTGCTGACCGAAAAGCTCCCTCCTCTCGTTCTCCGCTTCCGTTACGCCGTCGGTGATAAAGACCACAGATTCTCCCGGCGAGAGACGGATCTCCCTTTTCCCATACGTTACGGCAGAGGCCATCCCGAGTGAGACCCCTCTCAGCTCCGGCACAGGCCTGAGGTGGTCTCCCACGATCCACAAAGGGGGCGGATGGCCTGCCAAGCTCATCTCTAGGCGGCCCGCTCCCGGCCAGTACCTGCCGAGAGCCAAGGTTGCGAAAAAGCCCTCCGCCGCCATGAGATCCACCATTGAATTGTTCACGCTCTCGAGCAGCCGGTCCACGTCCCGATGGAGCAGCGCCTCGCTTCGGATCTTGGTGGAAAGCGACGCCATGACGAGTGCCGCCGGCAGCCCCTTATCGGAGACGTCGCCCACGTAGACGAGCCAGCTTCCATCGGGCAAGGGAATCACATCGTAGAGATCGCCGCCGACGAAGGCTGCCGGAATCGACACCGCCCATACCTTGCTCCCCACGCCGAGCTCTTCCGGAAGTCTTGGCCAGAAAAGCGCCTGGATCTTGGCCGCAGCCTCGAGTTTCGCCTCGAGACGCTCTTCCTTGATCCTTGTCTCGAAGAGCCGGGAGCGGATGATGGCAACCGCAGCAAGGTTGGCAAAGCTCTCGAGGAGCTCCTGGTCCTCGGAGTCGAAGCAGGGCTTGCCCTTGACATTGAGGACGCTGATGACGCCAAGCAGCTCATAGCGGTGGGCCAGAGGGACGCACAGCAGATTCTTGGTGACGAACCCGGTCTGCTTGTCCGCGCCCTTGAAGAACCTTGGGTCGCCCTGGGCGTCGGTAACGATCACGGGCTTCCGGTGCTGGGCCACCCAGCCGGCGATCCCCTCGCCCATCCTGAGCTCTACCTTGCTCTTTAAGATCTCCGCGACGTTCTCGCTCACCACCTCGTCCTTGATGGAGGCGAACTCCAGGACGTTCCGCCTCGGATTGTAGAGCATGACCGAGGA
>JAGFXI010000285.1 GCA_017861095.1 Deltaproteobacteria bacterium
AAAGGTAGAGGCCGACTCGGCCGGTTGAATTTGTTACCTATGGTCACCGGCGCCGGCTTCGGTGGATCGAGGCTACCACAAAATCTTGGGAGCGGTCAAAAGCGGGAGCGGCCTCAGGAGTTGAAGGCTCTGCCGAGTATTACAAAATCGCCGGCGAGATGGTATCTGCACTCCAAACGTATCGGCGGCAACCTGTATGTACTCGTGCCAGCCGTTACCTATAGAGGCCGGAGTCACGGCGGCGTGTGCGTGACATAAGAAAACCCAGGAGCCAGCCAAGCATCAGCGCCCCGACGCCAGCAAGAAACCACTTGATGCCAGCAGATGTCTTGAGATCCTTGTATCCTTGCTGGATGTCTTGCAGTTTTTCCTTGGCTTCCTTGGCCTCCGCGGTCGCTTCACCAAAGGCGCTCTTGAGGCTCAAGTACTCCCTCGCCCCCTTCTTCAGACTCTCATACTCCTGACGAACTGAGGCGAGCTCTTGCTTTCTTCCCTCAAGCTCCTTTTTCAACCTATTGAGTTCCTCTGTTGACTCCTGTTTTCCTCGGCCGAGTTGGTTGACCTCTGCCCGCAATGTCTTGTTTTCTGCCGCGAGTCTTTCCGCAACGATGCGCCGCGGCGGCTCTTCAGAAAGATACTTCTTTGGCATCCATCCAGTGCGACCATCTGCCAGGGCCACGTTCGCCCAGTCCTTCTCCTCTTTGAGAAGTGTCACCTCAGTCCCCACATCTACCGAGGCGTTGATCCGGTAGGTCACCCCGGGTCCTGTGCGAAGAATAGTCTCCAACGTGGTATCCGAAACGTAGAGTTTTCCGGCTGAAGCTTCACTGCCGACGAATAGGACAAGCGACAACAAGAACGGCACGGCGCTCGCCTTCCAGCGGCCTCTCTTCCTGGGCTCTTCTGACATCATTTTTTCTCCTCCGGAGGAACTCCATCAGGGAAGTCCTTCTCTATACCTCATACTGCGATCACCCGAAAGATGCCCAGAGCATCGGGCCTTCCTACCGATTGTATGCAGGTCTCACACCACCTTTGGGCGCAAGGCCGGACGCCCTTCAATAATTCAGAAGCTTGCGGGACGCATTATTACATATTGCGGGCACCCGGCGCGAGTCCTTTACTTATTGAGTGCCCCCGACTTCACAAGTGTTGTTGCCCGACGCGTACCCTAAGCTCTTCACCCGCCGCCCTGCTGCCGCCGCGTATCACGCGGTTGGAGCCCCGCGGATCATCGACCCAGGCTGAGCCGTCATCCGGGGCTCCCTCATAGCTGTCGTGCCAGTCGTCCTCGACCCACTCCCAGGTGTTGCCGTGCATGTCGTAAAGACCCCACGCGTTGGGTTCTTTCTCACCGACCGGGTGGAGTTTGTCACCCGAGTTTTCGCTGTACCATCCCGCCCGGTCGAGATCCTTCTGCGGTACGAAGAAACCGCGTCTGGGACTCCGCTGGGTTCAGGATTGACCTGATCTTGTAAGAACTCGCCTTCAATAACCTCGACCCGGTTAGGAGGAAAGTCTACCGATCATACCCCGCTGGTCCTCTATGTCTCCAACATGGCACAGGATGTTTGGGGGCGTCAAGGAGTCCTTTGCCGTCGGGGCGAAGCCTGATAGGATCTATTTTTGCCCCGGATACTATGAGGCGAGGAGAAGGTGATAGAATTAAAAAGACGAGAGTGAGGGGGATGCGCGCCACAGTTAGCCCCCTCACCTTCATCCTCTCCCCCCTCCCGAGGCTTGCCCGCCTCCGGAGGGGGGAGAGGAGAATGTTCTTGGGGCTGTCGGACAGCCTGTTGCGGAATTGTTGGGGCCCCACGGCATTTTGGACCACTAAGTGGACGGTATTGAGGCTACGGGCGACAGAGAAACGAGCTGAACCTTGACCAACCATGCCGACGCGCAAGTACACAAGATTCAGGCGGCCGTCCTGCGCACGAAGGGCGGCCCCTTGAACATCGAATCCCTCGAGCTTGAAGGTCCGCGAGACGACGAAGTCCTGGTGCGCCTGGTCGCCACGGGGATCTGCCGCACCGATATACACATGTGCGACCACTGGGACGAGGGTGCCGACCCGGTGGTGCTCGGTCATGAGGGTGCGGGCGTCGTGGCGCAGGCCGGCAAGAGCGTGAAGGGTGTCAGGCGCGGCGATCGGGTCGTCCTCTCCTACCAGTCCTGCGGCCGCTGCCGCCACTGCCGCAGGGGACATCCTCCGGACTGCGAGCACTTTTACGAGGCGAACTTCGGTTTCCGACGCCTGGATGGCAGCAATGCGCTGCACCGAAGCGGGGTACGTGGCCACTTCTTTGGCCAGTCGTCCTTCGCCACCCACGCCCTGGCGACCGCACGGAACCTCGTCAAGGTCCCCAAGGACCTCCGTCTCGAGGTCCTGGCGCCCCTTGGCTGTGGCCTGCAGACCGGAGCCGGCACGGTGATGAACTCGCTGAAGGTCGCTAGCGGTTCAAGCATCGCCATCTTCGGCACGGGGGCGGTCGGCCTGGCCGCGGTCATGGCGGCTCGCATCGTCGGCGCCGACCCGATCATAGGCGTGGACATCAACCCCGTGCGGCTCGAACTCGCCTTGGAGTTGGGCGCCACCCACGCAATCGACAATAGTCATGAGGCGGTCGCCTCCCGCATTGCCGCCATCACCGGCGGTGGCGTTGATTACGTGCTCGAAATCACCGGCAACCGGAAGATGTACCAACTTGCAACGGAGGTGCTGAATCCCCGTGGCACCGTCGCGATTTTTACCGGCGCAACCGGCACCAAGTCGTTGCCGGGAGGGCGGAAAACCCTCGGGATCATCGAGGGCGATGCCGTGCCGCAGCTCTTCATCCCTAAACTGATCGCTCTCTATCAGGCGGGGCAGTTTCCCTTTGACCGCCTCGTGAAGTTCTATGACTTCAGCGAGATCAACCAGGCCATTGCCGATGCGAGGCGGGGCGAGACCGTCAAGCCGGTGCTGCGCATCAGCGAGCCGTGAGGCGGCAGCAAGGGTCCGGGAACTCGTTAAGCAGATGCTGAGGAGCGCATCATGGTCAGTTTGAAGAAACCAGCACTCGAGCTCCCGACGGCAAGGCCCGGCGACGTGAGAATCGGTGACATCATCGGCAGCCGTATTGGTGAGGACGGTACTCCCGGCGCAGTCGTCGTGGGATTTCCCTGTGACCAGGGGGTTGCCCTGAACGCCGGGAGAGTGGGCGCGGCGGAAGCTCCGGATCTTATCCGCGGGGCGCTCTATCGGTTCACCGCGCGCCCTCATGCCGGAGAGGGCTTTGTCGATCTCGTCGGGAGAATCCGTGATCTGGGCAATGTGGTGCCGGGGCGGACGGTGGAGGAGAGCCAGGTGCTCCTGGCGGAGGCCCTGGCGCCCTGGCTGAGCAGGGGTATCCCGACGATCGTTCTCGGTGGCGGCCATGAAACCGCCTTCGGACATTTTCTCGGCTATGTGCGGAGCGGACTGGCGGTCGAGATCGTGAACTGGGACGCCCATCCGGACGTCCGCGAGACCCATGGCGGCCAGGCTCACTCAGGCTCCTCCTTCAGGCTGGCGCTCACCCATCCATCCGGCCTGTGCCGGGGTTACACGGTTGCGGGCCTTCTCCGCCACATGATCGTCGAACCGCACCTCCGCTTTCTTCGAGACATGAAAGGGACCTTCTACTGGGGGGAGGATCTTTCCCTGGGACTGATCGAGGAAATCTTCGCAGGGCTCGCAACCAGGTGTCTCGCCACCTTCGATATGGATGCCGTGGACCAGGCTTTCGCCCCGGGAGTAAGCGCTCCGGCAACGGGCGGCATGATGCCAGCACTCTGGTTGAACG
>JAGFXI010000286.1 GCA_017861095.1 Deltaproteobacteria bacterium
AGTTTTACTTCCCGGTGAAGCAGCTCTCCCCGGCGGTTCTCCGGAGGGTCTTTGCCGCTCATGGTGGACCCGAGGTGCCCGCGAACTTCCCCGAGCATCTGGAGCGCCTCCAGTTTGCCCCGGTCCGGGGATACATGAAGGGATTCATGGATCTGGTGTTCCGGTTCGACGGCCGCTTCTACCTGGCGGACTGGAAATCCAACCTCCTTGGCAACCGACCGGAAGACTACGGGGTCGAGGCGCTCGCCAGGGTCATGGCGGAGAGATTCTACGTGCTCCAGTACCACCTTTATACCGTGGCCCTCGACCAGTACTTCCGTCTCCGCCTCCCGGGGTACGACTACGATCAGCACTTCGGCGGGGTGTTCTACATCTTCCTGCGGGGGATCGATCCGGATTTCGGGTCGGATTACGGCATTTTCAGGGATCGGCCGACGCGGGGGTTGGTGGAGGCGTTGAGGGAGACTCTCATCGACGGTACTGACGCGAGAAAGGGGTAGAGGTCAGCAGGTAGGAGGCAGTAGGCGGCTGGCAGGGGGCAGCAGGCAGTTGGCAGCTACAATCTTGAGTTGGACGAGATGCGGCTGAGAGGAGAGGGTGGATGATCAAGACATTCAAGGATCTGGTGGTGTACCGGAAGGCGTTTGAGCAGGCCATGCGAATCTACGAAGTAACCAAGCACTTTCCCAAGACCGAGCAGTACTCACTGACCGATCAGATTCGGCGATCTTCGCGATCTGTCTGCGTGAACATTGGGGAAGCGTGGCGGAAGAGACGTTATCCCGCCCATTTTGTCAGCAAGCTCACAGACGCCGATGCGGAAGCTACCGAGACTGTAGTTTGGCTCGATTTTTCATTCGCGTGCAAGTATTTGAATGAAAATATCCACGCAGATCTCTCATCGGAGTACGCTGAGATTGGGAAGATGCTTGGTTCCATGATTACAGCGCCGGAGAAATTTTGCTACGAAAGCCCAAAGCGGACTAAGCGCTCCTGAGGTGTTAGCTGCGCTCTGATTCCCAGGGCTGCCAGCTGCCACCTGCCAGCTGAACCTCAGGGGGTCTCATGAACCACGACGCGCTCAGACGGCTCCAATCGAGCGGCCTCCTCGCTCCCCTCGACGTCCATTTCGGCCGCTTCATGGAGCGGTTCGCGGGCGGGGATGTCCCTGAGCTCATCCTGGCGTCCGCACTGGTGAGCAGCGCCGCGCGGCAGGGGCACATCTGTCTCGACCTCACGAGGGTGGCCGGTCAAGTCATCGCGGCAGGCGAGGGGGGCGAGGAGCCGGCGCGATGTCCGGACCTTTCTTCCTGGTGCACCCGGCTGGGCGAGACCCAGGTGGTGGGGAGACCGGGCGAGTACCGGCCTCTCATCCTCGACGACGGCCATCGCCTCTACCTTCACCGCTACTGGGAGTATCAAGAGAGGTTGGCCGCGGCCGTCAGGGAGCGACTCACGCACGTTGACGAGACCGCGGATGGAGAGTCGCTCGCGCGGGGGCTGGCGCGGCTCTTCCCCGAAGAGGAGCCGGGAGGTGTCAACTGGCAGAAGATTGCCGCCTTTACCGCCCTCACCCGGAGATTCTGCGTGATCTCCGGCGGTCCCGGAACGGGGAAGACCAGAACCGTCGCCAGGGTCCTGGCGCTTCTCGCCGAGCAGATATCGCCGCGCCCCGCTGTCGCTCTCGCAGCGCCGACGGGAAAGGCGGCGGCCCGACTGCAGGAGGCGGTTCGAGAGGCGCGGGAGCGCCTCCCCATCGCGCCCGAGACAAAGGCGGCTCTACCCCAGGAGGCCTCCACCCTGCACCGGCTCCTCGGTGTCATTCCGGGCTCGCCATACTTCCGCCACTCGAACAAGAACCCGTTGCCCATCGACGTTCTGGTGGTGGACGAGGCCTCCATGGTCGACCTGGCCCTCCTGTCCAAGGTTGTGCAGGCCCTGCCCGCCAGAGCTCGATTGATTCTCCTCGGGGACCGCGACCAGCTCGCCTCGGTCGAGGCTGGCGCGGCGCTCGGCGATATCTGCGACAGCGCCGGTGAAGGCACTGTATCCAGGGGCCACGCCGACGAGCTCCGGCGGGCGACCGGGTACCGGCTGGAGGTGGATCAAGGGGCCGACCGGCCCGGAATCCGGGATTGCATCGTCCACCTGCGGACGAGCTATCGGTTCGGGAGGACCAGCGGGATCGGCGCCCTCTGCCGCGCAGTAAATGCGGGCCGGTCCGAGGAGGCGGCAGGACTCCTCAGGGAAGGGTTCCCCGATCTCGGGTGGAGGAACGTGCCGCCGCCCGAGAGGTTGCTTCGGGCGATCAGGGAGGTGGTAGAGGAAGGGTTTGCCTCGTATCTCTCGACTGACGATCCCGGCAAGAGCTTCCAGCTCCTGGAGCGATTTCGGATGCTCTGTGCGGTGCGGGAAGGTCCCTACGGGGTTATCGCTCTCAACCGAACGGTTGAGGAGATTCTCCGGGCCCGCGGGCTTATCGTTCCCGGAAGACCATGGTACCGGGGGCGGCCGGTCATGATCACGAGGAACGACTATAGCCTTCGCCTCTTCAACGGCGATGTGGGTGTGGTGCTTCCGGATCCCGCCGCTGGCGGCGACCTTCGCGTCTTCTTCTTGTCGGCGGAGGGAATGGTGAGAAAGTTTCACCCACTCTTGTTGCCGGAGCACGAGACGGTCTATGCGATGACGGTGCACAAGAGCCAGGGCTCGGAGTTTGACCGGGTGCTTCTGGTGCTGCCGGACAGGGAGAGCCCGGTGCTTACCCGGGAGCTCATCTACACCGGCATCAGTCGGGCTCGGGAGCAAGTGGAGATCTGGGGCAACGAGCCTGTCTTTCGCAGCGCCGTGGCTCGCCGGATCGAGCGCACCTCCGGGTTGCGGGATGCGCTGAGAGGAGCGTGACAGGTTTCATCCCTCCCATCTTCGCACCCAAGTAGATGTAGGGTGGGCAGAGCCCACCAGAGTGGAACGGCACTTTTCTGGTGGGCGGTGCCCACCCTACATGGAACTCCCGGACACTGAAAAAGGGCTATTTGTTATTGCCGACGTGCCGTTGGGGTAGAAACTCTCCCCAATAGAATACTGGTTTCTCCCCATAGACAGGGAACGGCCCGGTCTCCACAATGTACGCGACGAGAATCGAGCCCGTCATTACCTCGGGGAATGGGCCCCACATTTCTCGAGACGCCCGTTTGTTGGGGAGGACAGTTTAAGCGCGCAGGGAACGGAACCTGAGGACTGGTACCGAGCGGCGATCTCTATTTTCCAGCCCGTGATCGCCGCGAGCGTACCGAAGTGAGGAGACGCACCACCAAACTCAAGCCCTGGCGACTTCGCAAGAAGCCGCCAAGAGAGACGGCACAGTAAAAAGCTTTCCCGCCACAGGCGGGACAAGGCGCGCGAATCCGCCGAAGGCGTACAAGTCTTGAGGAATGAGGCGTACAGAGAGGTACGCTGCAGTCACGACAGATCAAGCGCAATCCCGCGCCTCGCGGGACAGATGACCTTTTTACGAGGCCGTCAAGCCCTGATGGGAGTCTACAGCAGGCTGACTCCAGTCGGCGACCGGAGAGTATTCCGGGCCGGGCGGAGTCATGCATGCCGTGGGCCTGTTACAGGCTCTGAGGGGGTTGTCGTGTACTCTTGGGGCCGCAGAGGATAGAGGGGTTAGGAATTCGAGCGAGTACTTTTAGGGAGGACAAGCCATGTTTGACAAGACCAAGCTCAAGGCCCTGAAGGAAGCAAAAGACAAGTGGGAAGGCGGGCCGGTGGCGAAATCTCTCGCCAAGTTCCCGGAGCGGAAGAAGAAGTTCAC
>JAGFXI010000287.1 GCA_017861095.1 Deltaproteobacteria bacterium
CGGGCTCGCCCGCGGGCGCGGCGTCTCGGGTCGGCCCGGGGGTCCTGGATCCCCGCGGCTGATGTATCCGTCATCGTATTTGCGTCCGTGGGTACTAAGAGCAACGGGGTGGGCGAGGCCCCCCGTTTCCACCGGAGATGGGTGCCCAGATGGTCCGCCAGGTGGCCTCCAAGACCTCGGAAGTGGCCGGCGACGGGACCACGACGGCAACGGTACTGGCCGAGTCCATCTTCCGCGAGGGCGTGAAGAATGTCACCGCCGGGGCGAACCCGATGGCGTTGAAGCGCGGAATCGACAAAGCGGTGGAAACAGTGGTGGCGGAGCTCAAATCGCTCTCCAAGCCGACCAAAGGGAAGAAAGAAATTGCTCAGATAGCGACGATTTCGGCTAACAATGATAAAATCGTCGGCGACCTCATCGCCGACGCCATGGAGAAGGTGGGGAAGGACGGCGTCACCACGGTGGAAGAGGCCAAGGGCGTCGAGACCACCTTGGAGGTGGTCGAGGGGATGCAGTTCGACCGCGGCTATATCTCCCCCTACTTCGTCACGGATCCGGAGCGGATGGAGGCCGTGATGGAGGACGCCCTGATCCTCATCCACGAGAAGAAACTTTCGGCCCTCAAGGACCTGCTTCCCCTGCTGGAGCAGGTGGCGAAGATGGGAAAGCCGCTCCTGATCATCGCCGAAGAGGTCGAGGGCGAGGCTTTGGCGACTTTGGTGGTGAACAAGCTCCGCGGTACTTTCACGGCTTGCGCCGTCAAGGCCCCGGGCTTCGGCGACCGCCGCAAGGAGATGCTGAAGGACATCGCCATCCTCACCGGGGGCGAGGTGATCTCCGAGGAGCTGGGCATCAAGCTGGAGAACATCAAACTCCAGGATCTCGGCAAGGCCAAGAAGATTGTAGTTGAAAAAGAGAACACGACTATTGTAGAAGGTGCGGGCGCCCGGAAGGAAATCGAGGGCCGGATCAAGCAGATCCGCACACAGATCGACGAGACCACGTCGGACTACGACCGGGAAAAGCTGCAGGAGCGGCTGGCAAAGCTCGCCGGCGGCGTGGCCGTGATCAAGGTCGGCGCCCCGACCGAGATCGCCATGAAGGAGAAGAAGGCCCGAGTGGAGGATGCCCTCCATGCCACCCGGGCGGCGGTGGAAGAGGGCATCGTGCCCGGCGGCGGCGTGGCCCTCCTGCGCGCCGAAAAGGCATTGGACAAGGCAAAATTTTCCGGCGACGAAAAGATCGGCCTGGACATCGTCCGTCGTGCCCTTGAGGAGCCCATCCGGCAGATCGCCGAGAACGCCGGCGTGGAGGGCTCCATCGTGGTCCAGAAGGTCAAGGACGGCAGCGGTGCCTTCGGCTTCAACGCCGAGACCGAGGACTACGAGGACCTGCTCGAAGCGGGGATCATCGACCCTACCAAAGTGGCCCGCACCGCGCTGGAGAACGCCTCCAGCATCGCCGGCCTCATGGTGACCACTGAATGCCTCGTGACCGAGTTGCCGGAGAAGGAAAAGAAGCCGGGCCCCCCGGCGCCACCTGAAGATTACTAGGGGCTCTAAACCGAGGGGATGGCCCAATCCCGGGCCATCCCCTCTGCAACGCATTGGAGGAGGTTTGCGATGATCTTGCGCGCAGGTGCAGGGCAGTTGGCACAGAGGACAGGTTTCCTGACGAGCCTGCTGGTGGCAGGGCTCATCCTCGCCGGGCCGGCCGTACTGTACGCGGCCGACGAGCCGGCCAAACGGGACGACCGGCCCGCCCGGGGCGTTGCCATTTACAGCGAGTTCTCCGGTGTGGTCGTGCCGGTCGGCGAGAGCGTCCGCATGGACCTGACCGTCGAGAACAAGGGCAGGCAGGACGAGGTGGTGGCGCTCAAGATCACCAGTATTCCCAAGGGCTGGAAGGCCTCCCTGAAGGGCGGCAGCTTCACCGTGACCGGTGTGGCTGTTCCGGACGGAAAGACCCGCACGCTTTCCTTCAGTGCCGAGCCGGAGAAAGGGGTGGGCCCCGGAACCTATGATTTCGGCATCGAGGGAGTGACGACAGACGGGAAGCTCAAGGCGAATTACTCCATTACGGTGGCATCGCGGGAGCGCAGTCGCCTCGGAACCGAAGATATTCAGATCACGACCTCGTACCCGGTTCTGCGGGGTCAGACCGACGCCACCTTCGAGTTCTCGCTGGATGTCAACAACAAGATGGACGCCGACCGCACGTTCAACCTGGCAGCACAGGCGCCCGAGAAGTGGGAGATCAACTTCAAGCCCGGCTACGAGCAGAAGCAGATCTCCAGTCTCCGGATCCGAGGAAACAGCAACCAGACCGTCGCGGTGTCGGTGACGCCGCCCAAGGATACCACGGCCGGCGAATACCCGATCCTGGTCCGGATCAGCTCGGGCGAGTCGAAAGCCGAGGCGAAGCTGATGGTGGTGCTCACCGGAATCTATAAGTTGGAAGCGGCGACGCCTACGGGCATCCTCTCTACCGACGCCGTGACCGGAAAGCCGACCACTGTGTCGTTGCTGGTCAAGAACACCGGTTCCGCCGTGAACCGCAACATCAATCTGTCGTCCTTCAAGCCTGAGAACTGGAAGGTCGAGTTCAAACCGGAGAAGCTGGAGGCACTGGAGCCGAATCAGTTCAAGCAGGTCGAGGCTACCATCACGCCCGCCGCAACCGCGCTGGTGGGCGACTACTCGGTAGGCTTGATGGTCGACGGGGAGAAGTCGTCCAGCAAGACCGTCGAGATGCGTGTGACGGTGAAGGCGCCCACCGCTTGGGGCTGGATCGGCGTGGGCCTCATTGCCGTGGTGATCGGGGGCATGGGGGGTCTGTTCGCCTGGTTGGGACGGCGGTGAGGCAGCCATGGAACTGGCAATCGAAACGCGCGAGCTGACCAAGCGCTACGGGAAGCAGATAGCGGTGAACCGCCTGACCCTCGAGGTCAAACCCGGGGAGATCTTCGGTTTCCTGGGTCCGAACGGGGCCGGGAAAACGACGACGCTGCTCATGCTCCTCGGCTTGAGCGAGCCCACGTCCGGGACCGCCCGGGTCTGTGGACACGACCCGACACGGGAGCCGCTCCTGGTGAAGCGGCTAGTGGGGTACTTGCCCGAAAGCGTCGGCTTCTACGAGGACATGACGGCTATTCAAAACCTGATGTATGTGGCCCGGTTGAACGGGATTTGGGATGGCGGGCTTCGCCACAGAATGGAGGAGCTCCTCGATCAGGTCGGCCTCCTCGGCGAGGCGCGTAAGCGGGTGGGGGCGTATTCGCGCGGCATGCGGCAGCGCCTGGGGATCGCCGAGGTGTTGCTGAAGGACCCGAAAGTCGCCTTCCTGGACGAGCCCACGCTGGGCCTCGATCCCGACGGCACCCAGAAGATGTTGGATTTCATCGTAGACCTGAGTCGGCGGAAGAACATCACGGTGTTCTTCTCGTCCCACCTCTTGGATCAGGTGCAGCGGGTGAGCGACAGGGTTGGCATCATGCTGAAAGGCAACCTCGTCGCGGCGGGCCCGATCCAAGAATTGGCGAAGCAGAAGCTCGGTGTGGACCAGGAGCGGTACACCCTGGAAGAGATCTACATGCGCTACTTCCGGGAGGGTGAGACGGCGAAGGCCTGACGCTCCAGCACGCCCGAAAGGGGTATGTCCGTGCACGGATTGTGGGCGGTCTATCGGAAGGAACTCGAGGACCATTTCAGCAGCACGCGGTCCATTTTGCTCCTGACCGTGATCCTGATGGTCGGCTTGGTCACGGCCTACATGGCGGGAAGCGGCCTCCGGAAGGAACTGGAGGGGATGGCCAA
>JAGFXI010000288.1 GCA_017861095.1 Deltaproteobacteria bacterium
GACGGTCTGGCACTGAGTGGGATTCTCCAGATGCCGGACGAGGAGCCTTGGCCTCTCGTAGTGCTGTGCCACGGTCTTCTCAGTTACAAGAACAGCTCAAAGTACATCGAGATCGGCCGGGTGTTCGCCGAGGCGGGCATTGCTACCATCCGCTTTGATTTTCGGGGGTGTGGCGAGAGCCAAGGCGACGCAGCGGCGAGCACGGTCTCCGGGCGCTGGCGGGATCTCCAACAGGTCACTGCCCATACCAGCCGGCTGCACGGATTCAACGGCAGGCTGGCGCTGCTGGGAAGCAGCCTGGGCGGCTACCTGGCGCTCTTGGAGGCGAGCCGAAATTCACTTATACGGTGCGTCAGCGTCTGGTCCACGCCCTCTCACCTGCGGGACCTCGAGCGGCGGTTTCTCGCTGCTGGGTCCGCGTCTCCTCTCTTCCTCGAGGATCTCCGCCGTCAGGAGCTTCTCTCTCACATCGGCACGGTGGAGCGAGTTCTCATCCTTCACGGTGAGGAAGACGAGCTCGTCGCCCCTCCTCACGGGGAGGCGATATTCGCCGCGGTGAAGGAACCCAAGTCCATCCACATCTTTCCCCATACCGACCACCGCTTCAGTCAGGTGGAGTCCCGTCGACGGGCCATTTCGCTAAGTCTGGACTGGTTCCAACGATTTCTTTGAGAGAGCCGGAGCCTTTGCGACGGCGACCATGAACGCAAGAGGCCTCTCAGCCAGCGGGAGCCTCGCCTTTCTCGCGTTGCTCGCCGTGAGCGGAGCGAAGGCCTGCACCTTGCTTTCCTGTCCCGAAACCCTTCGGGGAGCGACCAGCCCGGGTCCCGTGTCAGTCTCCTCCGACATCATGAAAAGGAGTTTTTCAGCAACCCGCTAAAGCCTCACACTGCAGAGGTGAAGCGACGGCAGGTTGCGGTAGAGTTGCTGGTAGTCCATGCCGTAACCGACCACATAGATGTCGGGAATATCGAAACCCTTGTAGGTGACGGGGAGTGGGACGATCCTCCGGATGGAACGGTCGAGGAGCGTGCATATCTTAATGCTCTGAGGGTTTCTCGCATCCAGGTGGCGAATGAGGTAGCCCAGGGTAAGCCCCGTATCAATAATATCCTCGACAATGAGGATGTGCTTCCCGGTGACAGGCTCATCGAGATCCTTCAAGATTCTCACCGCTCCCGATGCTCCGCCTTCACCCTCGTAACTCGAGACGGCCATGAAGCCGACCGAAAGGGGGATGTCGATGTGACGGACCAGATCGGCCATGAACACGAAAGAGGCCCTCAGTATCCCAACGAGCATCAGTTTTTGGCCGCGGTAGTCGGTGGCGATATTCTGGCCGAGTTCTTTCACACGGGTCTGGATCACCTCCGCACTCAGGTACACCTCACCCACCGGCTCCTTCACCATGATCGCACCTCACATCTGACTGGCCTACAAATCACACCGTGTTCTCAGGAGGCGGCGTGGTCCCGGATTCGTCGTGCTCGCTCTCCTCGGCGTCGCTGTGGGGTCGGAGGCCGTACTTGGCGAGCAAGGCCTTATAGTCCTTGCCGTAAAAGAGCTTGATCGGGATGTTCGGGTAGTGCTCCTTAAACAGGCGCAGCTTGCGGTTCTTCTTGGTGACCAGGGACTGTTTCATCGTGGTCAGCTCGATAAACAGGCCGTAGTCCGGGAGGTAGAAGTCAGGGGTGAAGGACTCGCGCACGTAGCCACTCTCGTCCCAGGCGATCGGAAAGGTGGTCGGCTCGTACTCCCAGCGAATCCGATAGAAGTCGAGGAGGCGGGCGAAGTCCTGTTCACTGTCGTTGGCGAAACTCAGGGGGCGGGTCAGCTGGTAAGCCTGAGCGCTCTCGTAGTCATCGAGCTCTCCTCGATCCGACAGAATCTTTTCCACCTCGGAGATGGCCCGCTTCAATTCGGGGAGGAGAGCGGCGGGAATGGCGATCTGGGCTGCGGCCGGGGAGGCTAACCCCTTCTGCGTCTGGAGCACGAGAAAGAGGCGCTCTTTGGACTCCACCAACCGAACACTCGCTTCAGAGTCCGCTCCTATAGAGAACCGTCTCTCAAAAAGCTGAGCACTCGTGAACAATCGAGTCTCCTGTTGGCTGCAACCAGGGTAGGATAGAGTGGTCACCGTGGTAAATTGCTCTTGTTCATAGATAAGATCACACCGTTTTGTCAAGCAAAAGTTCAGCCTTGTAGCCCGCGTTATGCACAAGATGCCGTACCGAGATCGTGGAGATGGTCGTGCCACCGGGCAGCCATCAGGCGGCACCGTGGGACTGGACCTGAGGCGTACTTGTCAGTACCTCGCAAGGTTCGCTTGTCCTGAGCCTGTCGAGGGGAGACCCAGGGACGCCCGGAAGGACGGCCATATTCGCGGTCGCAGCAGAGTTCGTGCATAACGCGGGCTAAATTGCCACTGGGAGAGGCTCTGGGTACCTTTTCTCCGGGTCCCCCCGCCTTGATCGACTTATTCGCCCATGTTATAGAGGTCTATAGACGCACAACCATTCTATCCTGGCAACGGGAAGGCTGCTGGAAGTGCTGACAAGGGCTTTTATGGCGGAGAGACAGGGCGCGGAGCTTCTCGCGTTTTCTGCGAGCGGCGCTCGCCATGCCCGCAGGAGACACTAGCCGTTCATTGTCGCTTCTTTGAGCAGGGGCGTATTCCACTTGGTATATACGGCAACCCCGTCCAGCGGAGCAGTCCATGACTCAAGAAGGTGATCTGGTCCTGGTCCACGTTGAGGGGAAACCGGCATTTTTCGCCAGAATCGAAGACATTTCCTCGGACGTGAAACCTGGCTGGTACCAGGTAGGCTTCTTGATTCTGCAGGTCCCCCTGGTCCAGGTCACCTGGATCCTTCGCCGGGAGTATGTCGATGGTGCTTCCTTCACCATGGGAGGGCGGAAGGTTATCCTGGAACGGGTAGTGGCGCCGCCGGCACACCCACCGCCCGACATTGGACCTAAACCAGAAAAGCCGCCGGAGCGGCAACCTCCTGAGGGCGGAGAGAAGGGCAAGGTGATCTCCCTGTTCCCGAGGAGATAGGACCTTGTGACAGGACAACCTTTTCCGGTATACTAGCGGCGAGACGAGGTGTTCGCATGTTCCAGCTGTTTGGATCAGAGAGCGGGCAAAGGGAACGGCGCATCAACGTGCGGGTGGCGCTCCGGGAGCAGAGCGGCCAGGTCGAAGTGTTCAAGGACGGACACCTTTACGCGGTCTTTGCCGCCAACGATCGCGAGTTTCGGAAGGCTGTGATCATACAGCTCGCCCGTATCGGGGCGGCCAGCTTTCGCGAACTGTGTGCTGGATTCGAGATCGATCGTGAGACTCTTGAGCGTTATCTGATCAGGTCCCAGCAACGGGGCCTGCGTTCAGTGGTGGACGATAAACCGGGCCCCAGGGGGCCATGGAAGGCAGACGACGTAACCCGTTTGGCAGTGATCAGAGAATTCGTCAACGATCCCGCCATCTCGGATAGCGAGATTGCCCGCCGCGTTTCCACGTATCGACCCATCCAGGTTGACCGGAAAATGGTGAAGCGCATCCTCAGACATGCAGGCCTGAGGGCGTCTGCCGATCCGGATGAGGAGTTCGATGAGATTCCCCCGAATCAGCTCGCCTTTCGATTCAGCAAGAGCGCTGGGTTCCAGTCTCAGCCCGATTCCGCCTCTTAGTGCCCTTGCCGGAAGCTCTAGCAGTAGGCCTTCACAAACTGTTCCAGGAGGTCGCGGTAAGAGGTATCGAGGTCGATGAACTCGACGGCCATCCCGTTCGGCTCGCTGCGTCGAACCATGCGGAAGGGGGCTTGCGGTTTCGATGAAGCAGCCGAGGGGTGAGAGATCCCTGATCATCCAATCCCTCTCTTCGAAGACCCGAATCCCGAATTCAAGTCGCGGATACCGCCGTCTGGACTTGTCACCCATGATCGCTATTCCTTGTCTCCGATCCCGTCGGCCGCTGGCTGCCATCCGGTTGTTTTAGGGCGGATCGCGAATGCGCGCTGGGCACTCTAGTATGCTGGCTCCCTGTTGTAAAGCCGAAACTGTTGAGCCAACATCCCCGCGTCGCAGGTCGAAAGAGCTTGGTATGCAATCTCGGTGCCTAGCCCCCATCACCCCCTGGCAGGATGCTGAAACCCTTCGGCCAGCCCTTATCCTGATCGCGGATGCCAGGGAGACGTGAGTCAGGCCTGTCTGTGAGGCGACGCTGCATGGTGGTTCGACTCGAACCAAGGGCCACTTGTTCGAACAGAGATACGCGAGGTGCTTGCGCCTCCATCAAGACCGAAGGGTCAAGAGGAGGCCCCAGATGCGCCTCGCCGTAGAGACCAGCCTGGTTCAGGTGATAGTCCCCTCCGGAATCATAAAAAGAGTCTTCCAGCAACCTGCTAGGCCTCCCCCGTGGTATGCTCCATCCTCGCCGAAGTGGACGAGGATGAGCAGGCCGGCGAGCGCAACGGTGGGAGGCTCCTGAAAGACCCGGATACTTCTCCGGTCTCGCATTCCGCAGGCGTACCCCCGAAGGGCACCCCTGATTGCTGCTCAGTACGTGTTCGTGTAGACTTGCAGGAATCGTGACCACGCAGATGTTTGGAAATGTTTGCCATCAGTGGTACAGTAGGGCAACATCGGCATGAGCGCCGTACTGGCTTTTGTTCGCGGGTGGACATGCCTCTCACGGAGGGAAACCATGGAAACGAAGCTGTACGTTGGAAATCTCGCCTACTCCTCTACCGAGGACGAGCTGCGCACGCTGTTCGCACAGGCGGGCACGGTGAAGTCGG
>JAGFXI010000289.1 GCA_017861095.1 Deltaproteobacteria bacterium
GCCCTCTCCAGGAAAGGGACGGCACCCAGGTCGTGGATAGCATTCGCGAGCGCCTCGAGGAGCAGGGCTTCTTCAACGTCACCGTGTACCTGCGGTCTCAGGAGGTCGCGGTCCAGTACGAGAACGGCCGCTACCTTTCTGAAGTGAAGGCCCTCGGCCGGGTGCTCCGCACCGTGGTCGCCCTCTGTCCGGCAAATGTCGAGCGGATCACCCTCTACGCGAAGAGGCGCAACCTGCCGCTCCTCAGGTTCTCTGTGCAGAACGAGGTGGCCTTGGAGTACTTGAACGGCCGGATCGACGAGGAAATGCTGGCCCAGGTTGTGGATGTGTCGCCCTCGGGACTTGCCTCCGACCCGGCTGCCTGGGAGTTTCAGACTGGGCTCAAGCCTCTCTCCCAGAGGCTCGAGACCGCCTTCGGGATTGAACCGGGGTTCGAGGCATTCCTGAACGATCCAACGGGATTCTTCCGGTACCGCATCTCGGTGAACCCGTGGGCCAAGACGCTCTGGTGGGATGGGTTTGCCGTCTACGGCAAGCTTCTCGTTCCCCTCTACTCCAACGTCAAGACCTCCAACGAGCCCCTGAATCCGCCCATCCGGACCGACATCGTGGATTACATGGGGGAGAAGGTAACCTTCGATCGCCTCTTGGCCGATCAGGTCGTCAGGCTGGGCGAGCGCACCTTTGCCAGGGCCACGGTCGGCTACCAGGAGCTCATGTACGCCGGCGTGGGAGGCGAGATCCTCTACGTCATCGGCGACGGGCGTCTATCTGCAGGGATCTCCGCGGACTGGGAGCGCAAGCGCGAGCCCGGGTTCACCCTGGGTTTTCGGGATCTCGATACTCACACTCTGCAGGGGAATGTCTACTACAGCCTCT
The DNA here is from genome assembly GCA_017861095.1 of Deltaproteobacteria bacterium. Classification (GTDB taxonomy): domain Bacteria; phylum Desulfobacterota; class Syntrophobacteria; order BM002; family BM002; genus JAGFXI01. The sequence continues at coordinate 880 of JAGFXI010000289.1, forward strand.
TTCCGGACCTCGGGGTCACGACCCATCTCTACGGCGGCCGGTTCATGGCCGGAGACAAGGGCGTCGGAATCCGCACGAGCAGGGAGTTCAGGACCGGCGCCAGGGTGAGCTTCTGGTACACTTACACGGACACGAGTGGTTTCAGCAGCTACAACAAGGGCTACCATGACAAGGGAGTCGCCCTGCTCCTTCCCGCCAGGATGTTCTACCAGGAGGACATGAACGAGCGTTACCGGTACGCCATTTCGCCATGGACCCGGGACGTGGGTCAGCTTGTCCATTATTGGAACACCCTTGCCGACTTCGTGAGCGGCCTCAATCCGAACCAGGTCACGACGAACCTGAAGGAACTGAAGGAGTAGGTGCTGCGGTTGCAGCAGCGGGAAGGGCGAGAAAAGTAGCGCCGTAACGCGCGTTGCGACAAAAACAAAAAAGCACCCGCCAGGGTGCCTGATTCTCGCCGTTATCTGCGTCCTACGAATTTGACGCAGACGTACGCAAATCCTCTCTGTCTATTTACGCATAACCTGGAACTACTCCCCCCTCCGCGAAGGGGAGTATTCGCTCACAATCGCCTGCAGCATCCCCCTTATCCCTTCTCCGTCATGATCATAGGCAAAGCGAGCAAGCCCATCGATCTTGCCGTGCAGGACTTCGAGGTCGCATTCCGCGCCGCGGAGCACCAGGATCTTGTCGTGGCTGGTAGGAACAATCCCCTCGCCCTCGGTGCTAAGCTCCTCGTAGAGCTTTTCGCCGGGCCGGAGGCCGATATACTCGATCCCGATGTCCACCTCAGGCTCGAAGCCCGAAAGGCGGATGAGGTCGCGGGCCAGGTCGTCGATCCTGATGGGGGTTCCCATTCGGAGGATGAAGATCTCGCCGCCTTCGCCCATGGAGCCCGCCTGGAGGATGAGCTGACAGGCCTCGGGAATGGTCATGAAGTAGCGGGTGACCTCGGGGTGGGTGACGGTCACCGGCCCTCCCTGTTGAATCTGTTTCTTGAACAGGGGCACGACGCTCCCGACGCTGCCGAGGACGTTGCCGAAGCGGACAATCATGAAACGGGTCGAGGAGAGGCCGCAGCCGTTCTGACTCTGGACGAGCATCTCGGCGACTCGCTTCGTAGCACCCATCACGTTCGTTGGCCGGACCGCCTTGTCGGTGGAGACGAAGACGAAACGCTCGACGCCGTGCTCCTTCGACACCTCGACCACGTTTCGGGTCCCCTGGATGTTGTTTCTCACCGCCGTCCAGGGCTGGAGTTCGAGCATGGGGACGTGCTTGTAGGCGGCGGCATGAAAGACCACGTGGGGGCGGCAGGCGGAGAACGCCTGCTGGAGCTGGCGCCGGTCACGGATATCGGCGAGGGCGGGAATGATCTCGATTCCCGGATAGTGGCGCTTGATCTCCAGCTCGATCTCATAGAGCGGGCTCTCCGCCCGCTCGTAGAGGGTGAGCGATGCGGGACGGAACCGGCAGACCTGGCGGCAGACCTCGGAGCCGATGGAGCCGCCCGCCCCCGTCACCAGCACCCGTGCATTCTCCAGGTACGCCCCAATCCGGCGCTCCTCTACATGGATCGGCTCTCGACCGAGAAGGTCGCGATAGTCAACCTCCCGGATGGTGCTCACCGTGACCCTGCCGTTGATAAGCTCGCGTAGACCGGGGACGGTCTTGAAGGGTATGCCGGTCTCCCCGCACCGTGCGACAATCGCCCGCATCTGCTCGGACGTGGCCGAGGGGATCGCGATGAGGGCCTCCTCGGCCTTCATTCTGCCGGCGATCTCGCTGAGCTGCTCGGTCGTACCGAGGACCGGGACACCGTGAATCTTTTTCTCCACCTTGTCCGGATCGTCGTCGATGAACCCGATGACCTGGTAGCCGAGCTTGGCATTGTCCTGAATCTCCCGGTAAAGCTTCTCGCCGCAGTCGCCGGCGCCGATAATGAGGAGCTTCCTAGCGCCTTTCTCTCCGGGGCGCCGCAGCCCGAACAAGAGGGCGGTGCTGGAGCGGGCGATCTCATCGCCCGTTCCCAGCCAGTAGTAGAGGCGAATCCCCAAACGGAAGCCCGCGATGAGGACGACAGTGAGGACGCCGTCAATGAAAAAGACGGACCGGGCAAACCCGGTAAACCCGTGAGTGAAGAAGATCATCCCCACGACGACCATGGAGCCTACCAGAGCGGCCTTGACGATGTTGAGAAGGTCGACGATGCTCGTGTAGCGCCACATGCCGCGATAGAGGTCGAAGAAGTAAAACGTCACGAGCTTGATTCCGAGGACAAGAGGCAGCGTCCGCTCCAGTTTCGCCATGGCCTCGGCCGGGATTTCAAAGTTGAAGCGGAGAAGGTATGCAAAATACCAGGCAGCGCCGATCAAAATGGCATCGACCGCCAGAATGATGATCAAGTTCTTGTAGATGAGTCTGGATTTCATATGGGATTACGAGAAACGGGACACAGACTTACACAGATTTGTGTCGTATAATGAATATAGAATGGAACGCAGATTTACGCGGATGCACGCAGATTCTTTACGAATAACGAATAACTTATCGTGAGTAGCGTATAACCGATAACGTAGATCGTTTGTCGCTAGCAAATCCGTGTCCGCAGGCCGTGTTCATCCGCGTCCTAATGCCCGGATCGCGAGGCGCCTGTTCCGGCGTTTCTCGGTTGTCTAGGCTTTCTTGCCCTCTCGGTTATCGTCCAGACAATCCGCGTGAGGTCCTCCTCCGTCATCGCCGTCCCGGAAGGGAGACAAAGCCCTCGATTGAACAGCTCTTCCGCGACCTCCCCCCCGATGCACTCACACCCCTTGAACACCGGCTGCATGTGCATGGGTTTCCAGATCGGCCGGGACTCGATATTTTCCGCCTCAAGGGCCAGGCGGATCGCCTCGCAGACGAAAATCGCCAGCGATACCGGTAGA
>JAGFXI010000290.1 GCA_017861095.1 Deltaproteobacteria bacterium
GAGTAACTCTCCAGGAACCGGCGCTCGCGGATATCCATCCCGAGAGCGATGTGCCAGAGGCCCTCCGATGACTCCTCTCTCAGTTTGAGGAAATCCGGAAGCATCAAGACCGGAAGGTTATCCACGCAGAAGTAGCCGAGATCCTCGAAGGCTTTGATGGCCGTGCTCTTCCCCGATCCCGACAACCCGGTCACGATCACGATGCGGAGAGTTCTGGGCTGAGTCGGTCCGGTCATCGCCCTTCCTCCAGGTTCACCTTCGCCCTGCTGCCGCTCCTTCACCGCACCTTCTCCGCAACGGTAACCCAAGGCACCTTGCGCCTTTGCTGGAGCTGCACGGCGAGCTCCACCAGGGTCACGAGGTTCGGCTGACGGATCTGCGCCAGGACCAGGTAAGGAACGGGAACCCCCATGAGATGGAGAACCTCACCCTTCGCCTCCAGGGGATTCTGATAACCTACCGTCGCACTCTCCTGCAAGTCGACCACCAGCCCTATGGGGCCTGCCGCGGCCACCGCCTCGGCTCCGTACACCGAGGCGACGTCGACGAGGCCCAGGCCGTAGACGGCCATTCGATGAGGTCCTGGAGCAAGGGCTCTCCCCCACACCGTTCCCGGTCGCGGGCAGAAGAGGGCCACCGCATCGTCGGCGACCAGGGCATGACCCCTCCGGATGAACTCCAGGGCGGCGTCGGTCTTACCACTACCGCTGGCGCCGAGGATGAGCACGCCGACGCCCCGGAGGAGCACCATGACTCCGTGAAGGGAAACTCGACCCTCGACGCGGGAAAAGAGCAGACCCTCTAGGGTCGCCTCCACCGCAGCCTGGGGCTGACTTGTTCCCAGGAGCACCAACCCAGAACGGGCGCACCGCTGCCGGAGATCGTCGCGTGCGGAGGCCCCGCCAAAGGCGACAATCGCCGACGGCACATGGCCATGGAGGCGTCCCCGTAACGCCGACGAGTCGCAGAGCTTTCGAACCTCATCCGGAGAAAGGGCAAAAACCAGATTCCGCGGCGGCACTTGGTGGCGCAGTCCCCGGAGCGAGTCGAGCCGGTGCAGATGCGGCGAGAGAACGGGAGCATCGAGGTCGGCCGAAGACGGCCCCGAGAGGAGCTCCAAGCCTGCGGCATCCATAAGCTCCCCTATGCGGATAGGCACCGATGCATCCCCCTTCCGAACCACCCGGGTGAGGACGGCGCCGGAGGCAGGGTAGTCCGCGGCGCAAAGCGCATCCGAAGCCACTACCTTCCTTTGCTCGCAGGGAGGCTTCCCGGATTTTGTTCCCCCGCCGCTACAAAGGCAAGCCTCACTCGATACTATCAAGGCCGCGACCACGCCTCGGCGTGGCGCCTTTGCCGAATAGACCCCCCTGCCGCAGCCCACTCCGTCGCGCCCGTCGAAGCGCTGACGACAGAGCCCTCCTGCTGCCCCCAAACGCTGAGAGCGGGCGACGGGGCACAACCCAAAGGGTGCGGCAATCCTCGCAAGGGAGAAAGGGGGAGGCGGGCTGAAGGAGGACGGCGGGTCAGAACTCCTTGTCCTCTTCGTGGATGATGTGGAAAATCTCGTCCGTGGTGTGGGCGTCCATGAGTCTCTTCCGAAACTGGGCGCTCTTCAGGAGCCGCGAGATCTTGGCCAGCGCCCGCAAATGGACACCTGCGGAGTTCTCCGGCGCCACCAGCAGGAAGAAGAGATGGGAGGGCCTCCCGTCCATAGAATCGAAGTCTATGCCCTCCAAACTACGCCCGAAGGACAGGATGAGTTCGTCCAGTTCTCGCACCTTCCCGTGGGGGATGGCGATGCCGTCACCGATTCCCGTGCTGCCCAACCTCTCCCGCTCCAGCAAGACCTCCACCAGGGCCGCCTTGTTGAGACTCGCCTTGTACTGCAAGAGAGCCTCGGTGAGCTCCTCGAGAACCTCTCTCTTGCTATGAGAGCGGAGGCTCGAAATGATACACTCCCTATGGAGGATTTCCAGTATCTTCATGGTTCTCTCAGGGCTCGCTCGTGGCCGCATCTCCGAAGCGCTCCCACATCTTCTCCCCGTCGGTCCGCAGTCAATGGCCGGCACGGCGGAACCTCGCGCTCGCCGTGGACAAGCATTATATATGGTGAATGGCAAAGATCAAGTCTATCTCGCAGTCGCTCTGGCGCCCCGAGGCTATCAGAGAAAGAACCCCTTCGTCCAGCTGGACCAAGGGGCCGCTCGCAGGTACTCGCCTGAACCTCCAGTTCTCTCAGCTCACTGGCTCGATAAGCCCGTAGTGTCCATCCTTTCGCCGATAGAGCACGTTGATGGTCTTCGTCTTGCTGTTAGTGAAGAACATGAATTCGCTGCGGGCGAGCTCGAGCTGCATCACTGCCTCTTCCACGTCCATGGGCTTAGCATACACCTGCTCGGTCTTGATCACCTGAGGGCTCTCCTCCTCGAGTCCTTCCTCCTGCCCCAGGACGCTCGTCTTCATCTGTCCCCGGGCGCCGCCGTCGCCCTTGCGCTGCCTAAGCCGGCGCCGGTGCTTTTTGATCTGGGCCTCCAGCTTGTCAATCACCATGTCGATGGCTGAGTACAGGTCGCCGGTCTCCTCGGCGCCGTTGATTACGAGGCCGTTGGCATTGATGGTTACCTCGGCGAGATGCCGGAACTTTTCCACCGACAGCACCACATGGGCTTCGATGGGGTCTTCGACGTACCGTTTGATTCGATGGAGCTTGTCCGTGGCATAGTTTCGCACGGTATCCGAGGGCTCAACTTTCCGAAAGGTAACCGAAACCTGCATCTCTTCCCTCCCCGCCCGGGAGCGCTCTCCCCAGGCTTCCCTGACTGAGATCAACCACGAGATCGCCTCCCGAAGCACACCGTCGGGCAACGATACGTCGGAGCAGCCTCACCTTGTTCTCCCCAGCCGGAGAAGAGGACAACCCCCTCCCGGGGTCCCACTAATACCCCCGCTCTCGGCACATCCATTTCGCGAGATTCCCATCGACTCAAGGAGGGCGCCGGAGACGTACACCGACCTGCTACCTGTAAGGCTGCCAGCTTTTCTCCGGGTCTGCGTTCTCTTACGTTCGACCTTCGCGGCGTCTTTTTCGTTTCACTGTTCCCCACACCGGCTGCTTGCGCAGGTTGGACGGCAGGATCCCGAGCAGCTCCCGGTACTTCGCAACAGTCCGGCGTGCTATATCGATGTTTTCCTCACGCAACTTTTCCACAATCGTCTTGTCACTGTATGGCTTGTGCGCGGACTCGCTCTGAATGATCTGACGTATCCTCTCCTTGACACTCTCCGAGGCCACCGCACCGCCGTCCAGGCTGCTGATTGACGAGTTGAAGAAGTACTTGAGCTCGAACACGCCCTGGGGTGTATGCATGTACTTGTTGGTCGTGACGCGGCTGATGGTGGATTCGTGCATGCTCAGGTCTTCGGCCACATCGCGGAGCACCAGGGGACGCAAGTACGCAATGCCCCGGTCGAAAAATTCCCGCTGAAACTTGACGATGCTCTCCGCCACCCGGTAGATGGTGCGCTGCCGCTGATGGATACTCTTGATGAGCCACGCCGCCGACCTGAGTTTGTTCTGGATGTACTCCCTCGTCGGCTCCGGCACCGACCCGTCCTTGCTCAGCGCTTCGCGGTAGAAGGGGCTCACCCGGAGCTTCGGCAGGCCGTCCTCGTTGAGAACGATGACGAAGTCGTCGCCCACCTTGTACACATAGATGTCGGGGCTGATGTACTGGACCTCTTCCTCATTGTAGGCCAGGCCCGGCTTGGGCTCCAGGTGGGTGATGATGTTGATGGCCGCCTGGAT
>JAGFXI010000049.1 GCA_017861095.1 Deltaproteobacteria bacterium
CTGCTGTTCACGGTGGACGAGCTCAAGAAGACCACCATGGTGTACTTCGATGATGTGCGTTGAGCTGAGGAGGGAGGCATGGCGGAGACGAGATGCGAGTGCTTGTATCGGGAAGCTGAGGACGTAATCCCCGGTGGGGTAAACAGTCCGGTACGTGCCTGCCGCGCCGTGGGAACCACGCCTCTCTTCATCGTCCGCGGCGGTGGATCAAAGATCTACGACATGGACGGATCCGTCTACATCGATTATGTAGGCTCGTGGGGTCCCCTCATCTTGGGGCACGCCCATCCCCAGGTGGTAGCGGCGATCAAGGAGGCAGCCGAGCAGGGGACCACCTTCGGCATTCCAACGCCGAAGGAGGTGGAACTGGCCCAGATGATCAGCAGGCTCGTCCCGTCCATGGAAATGGTCCGTCTGGTCAACTCAGGTACGGAGGCGACCATGAGCGCCCTTCGCCTGGCCCGCGGCCATACGGGGCGAAACAAGATCATCAAGTTCGACGGCTGCTACCACGGGCACGTCGACGCCCTGTTGGTCAAGGCCGGCTCCGGGGTAGCCACCCTGGGTATCCCGGGAAGTGCCGGGGTCCCACCGGCGGTGGTCCAGCATACCCTCTCCCTACCCTTCAACAATCTGGGCGAATTGAGCCGGGTGATGGCAGGCCAGGGGGAGGACGTTGCGGCGATCATCGTCGAGCCCATAGCGGGAAACATGGGCGTGGTGCCGCCGCGACCGGGGTTTCTCGAGGGGCTGAGGTCCTGGTGCGACAAGACCGGGGCGCTCCTCATCTTTGACGAGGTGATCACCGGTTTCCGCCTCGGCCTCGGGGGAGCGCACCGTAGGGGCATATGGCGGGAGTCGCGAGATCATGAGCCGTGTGGCCCCGCTTGGCGACGTGTACCAGGCCGGGACGCTCTCGGGAAACCCGCTGGCGGTAACCGCTGGTCTGACCACGCTCCAGTTGCTCACCCGGCCCGGTGTCTATGCGACCTTGGAGGATGCCGCCTCGTACCTCTTCACCGAGCTGGGGAAGGTCGCGAAAAAGCATGGGGTGCCGGCGCAGGTCAATCGAGTGGGATCCATGGGGACGGTTTTTTTCACCGCACAGCCGGTGGTTGATTTCGCCTCAGCCCTGACGTCGGACACGAAACGGTTTGCCCGTGTCTTCTGTGCCATGCTCGAGCGGGGAGTCTACCTCGCTCCGTCGCAATTCGAGGCCGCCTTCGTGAGTCTCGCCCACACGAAGGATGATCTGGATAAGACCCTAGCGGCGGCAGACGAGGCGCTGAAGATGGCATAGCAGGCCGAACTGCTCCTGATGCGCTTTGCGCCGCAGCCACCCCTGCCTCCGGTGCTGACCGGGATTGTCAGCATGTAGGGTGGGCACAGCCCACCAAAAAGTTCTTGCTTTGTGGGAGCGGCTTCCAGCCGCGAAGGAATGAGCGGAGGCGGCACAAAAAGAGATTGACTTCCGTCGCTCGACTATGGTAGGAGCAACGTGATTATTTGTACGAAGTCCAGAGGGGCCTGTCAGGCAAGCGGTACGGGCAGGAAGCTCCGGCGTGGGGAAGCGAGGTGGGCTTCATGAAAGAAGACACCAGGAGACTTCTCCGGCTGGTGGCTCTTGCGAGTACCATCGGTCTCACCTTGGTGCTTTCCACCGTCATCGGCTTGGCCATCGGAATCTGGCTGGACAAGGTGTTTAACACGGGCCCGTGGTTGACCCTGGTTTTCCTGGTGTTGGGGATAGCCGCGGGGTTCCGGAACTTTTACCAGTTCATGGCGAAAAGTAGTAGGCAGTAGGAGGGTGCGGCTGCTCTTATGTTGCTTCAGGATGAAGCCCTCCTCACCCGAATTGAGCGGTTCATCTGGCTCTTGTTCTTTCTGCTGAGTGCCGCCAGTTTTGTTCTGCTCTCCTTCAAGTTCGCTGCCGGAGTGCTTCTCGGTTCAGCCCTGGCGATCGCTAACTTTTACCTCATGAAGCGTCATCTCCGCGGGGCCCTGGATCCTCAACGACAACGGCGGGCGCGGTTTCTCTACCTGCTCAAATACTACATCCGGTTTCTGGCTACGGCCGCGATCATTGCAGGGGCGCTCATCAAAGGGTGGGTTGAGCCCTTCGGTTTGCTTCTGGGCCTGTCGGTGAATGTCATCGGCATTGTGCTCGTGGGATTAAACGAGGCGCGAAAACTCAACGCTAAGGGGGTAGTTTAGGCTATGGAACACCCAATCATCTTCATCAGCCTTCTCTTGGAAAAGCTCGGTCTTCCCGTGGTCCACGATTTCTCGCACGCACACACCTTGCTCGAGCTCCTGCTTCTCCCTTACGTGACCTATACCTGGCTCATTATGCTGCTGCTCGTCGTGGTGGGTGCCCTTGGGGCCCGGCGCCTTGAACTCGTCCCCCGAGGAGCCCAGAACTTCTTCGAGGTCGTCATCAGCGGCCTCGAGCAGTTCATGGTTGGGGTAACCGGTGAGGAGGGACGCTTCCTCTTTCCCCTCATCGCCACCCTGGGTTTCTTCATTCTCACCAGCAACTACCTGGGAATGGTTCCCGGGATGTTTGCCCCCACCTCCAACGTGAATACCACGGCGGCGTGCGCCCTAATCGTGGTGGTGTTCACCCACGTGATCGGGGTGAAGTTCCACGGGGTCAAATACATCAAGCACTTCATGGGACCGATCCTCGCGCTCGCCCCGCTGATCTTTGTTGTTGAGGTCATCGGGCACTGCGCCCGCGTGCTCAGCCTCTCCATCCGACTCTTCGGGAACATCTTCGGTGAGGAGTTGGTACTGGCCATCCTCATGTTCCTGGCCGGGCTCTACCTGGCACCTTTGCCGATCATGTTTCTGGGGCTTTTCACCGGCGGTGTCCAGGCCTTTATCTTCTGCCTGCTCTCCATGATGTACTTTGCCGGTGCCATGGAGCATGCCCACTAGGGGATGCCGCTCTGTCATTTGTCGGGAAGCAACCGGAACCGCTTACGGTTCGGAAGAAGGCCAAATCGGTAACACAAAAAAGGAGGGTTAGCTGAATGAAGAGAGTAGTGCTGTTTCTGACACTGGCTTTGGTTCTGGCGTCCGCGACGATGGCTTTTGCCGCTACCGAAGCTGAGAAGGTCGAAGGCTTGAAGTTCTTCCTCTACTCAGCAATGGCTGCCGGCTTCTCCATTGCCATCTCCTCCTTCGGCTGCGGTCTCGCCCAAGGAAACGGTCTGAGAGCTTCCGTGGAAGGCGTTGCCCGCAACCCCGAGGCGTCAGGAAAGATCACCGTCACCATGATGATCGGTCTGGCGATGATCGAGTCTCTGTGTATTTACACTCTGGTTATCTGCCTGATCCTTATTTACGCCAACCCGGTGTCCAAGCTCATCCAGGACTTCGTATTTAAGGCATAGTGACGAGTAAAGGCGTTTCAACGACCGGGGGCTGGCAGCGCTTGTCGGCAAGCCCCCGGTTCGTCTCTTCGCTGGAGAGGATAGAAGGATATCCCCCGTGTCCTCGCAAGAACCACGGTTGAGAGAGCCCGTGAGAGCGGAGGATTTCGTCCTCGCGCAAAGACTAGGATGAGAAGACCATGAAGTTCGCCAAGATTCCCCTCGCGACCATCAATCGGCTCTCAATCTACCTCAGAAATCTCGATGAACTCTTGGCCAACGGGATCGATGTCATCTCCTCGGAGCGGCTGGCCAAACAGTGCGGTGTGAATCCAGCGCAGATACGTAAGGATCTCGCTTATTTCGGCGAATTCGGGGTGCGGGGCGTAGGCTATCGGGTGAAGGATCTCATCACCCAAATCAGGGACATCCTTGGCCTCAACCGGCGCTGGAACCTGGCCCTCTTCGGCGTTGGCAACCTAGGCTCAGCTCTCGTTCGCCACGGCAACTTCATGAAACACGGGTACCAGTTCGTCGCCGCCTTTGACGTGGACCCGAAGAAGATCGGGAAGCGGCTAGCCAGCGGGCTGGCGATCGAGCATGTAGACCGCTTCGAGGAAATCGTCAAGGAGCGGCAGGTGGACATCGGGGTGATCGCCGTCCCCCCGGGAAGCGCCCAGGGTGTGGCCAATCAGCTCATCCTAGCCGGGATCAACGGCATCCTCAACTTCTCTCCGGTTCAGATTCAAGTCCCCGACTGCTGTCGGGTGGAGAACGTGGACTTCTCCATCAAGCTTGACAATCTCGCCTACCACATTTCCTCTTCCGCTACGTAGACGCAGCCTTTCACAACAGGCACAGCAGGATGCTGACAAACCCAGTCATACCCCCGGAAGGTGGGAACGCCGGAGACCGGGGGTTCTCTGAGGCAAGGCGCATGTGGAGCCACCTCTTAATCCCTGGTCCGCGGAAAACCTTCCCGAATATTGCGACTTCGCTTGACTATGGGCCGGAACGCCACGAACGTATTCTATGGTGCGACCACGCCATGGTGTGGCGGGCCTTGCCGACGAGATTACCCGGTCTCGCGCTGGCAGTAGCGCTGAGGCAGAGTGTTTCACTATCCTGATAGGTCAAGGATCTTTCTCAGATACTGTCCGGTGTGAGAGGCGGGTAGGCTGGCGATCTCTTCTGGAGTTCCCGAACCAACAACCCTGCCGCCACCCTCGCCACCCTCAGGGCCCAGGTCGATCACGCAATCGGCGGTCTTGATCACATCCAGGTGGTGCTCGATGACCACTACGGTGCTGCCGCCGTCAACCAACCGATGGAGCACTTCCAGCAGCTTGCGAATATCCTCGAAATGGAGACCGGTGGTGGGCTCATCGAGGAGGTAAAGAGTGCGGCCGCTGCTCCTCTTTCCCAGTTCCCGGGCGAGCTTAATCCTCTGAGCCTCTCCCCCCGAGAGGGTGGTCGCCGCCTGGCCCAGCGTCAGGTACCCGAGCCCAACCTCCTGGAGGGTGGCGAGCTTTCCCCTGATGGAAGGCACGTTGGCGAAGAAGTGACAGGCGTGATCCACGGTCATGGCCAGCACGTCGGCGATGGTCTCGCCCTTGTACCTGATCTCAAGGGTGTCACGGTTGAAACGGCTCCCTTTGCAGGCGTCACAGGTCACATAGACATCAGGGAGGAAGAGCATCTCCATCTTGATGGTGCCGTCGCCGCCGCATGCCTCGCAGCGGCCGCCCTTGACATTGAAGCTGAACCGGCTCGCCGCGTAGCCCCTGGCGCGCGCCTCCGGCACCAGCGCGAAGAGATCGCGAACAGGGCTGAAGATCCCGGTGTAGGTCGCCGGATTGGACCGCGGCGTGCGGCCGATGGCACTCTGGTCCACATGAATGACCCGTTCGAAGGCCTCCAGGCCGGTGATCCGCCGATGGGGTCCGGGGATCGCACGGGCCCGGTGCAGGCGCCGGGCCGCAGCGCGGTAGAGTGTGTCCAGGATGAGGGTGCTTTTCCCGGAACCGGATACACCGGTCACGGCAGTAAAGAGGCCCACAGGAATGCGGACGGTTATGTCGGCGAGGTTGTTGGCCGTGGCGCCCTCGATGGCGATGAACCCGTGGGCGGGGTTCCTCCTGTCGAGCGGCTTGGGAATCCCCAGGCGGCCGGAGAGGTACTTGCCGGTAAGGGAGTCCGAGTGCCGGAGGAGCTCTGCGGGTGGACCGCTGAAGATCACCCGGCCGCCTTGATCCCCGGCGCCCGGCCCCATGTCGACCACGTGGTCTGCCGCCAGGATGGTATCGGCGTCATGCTCCACCACGAGGACACTATTCCCGAGGTCGCGGAGATCTCTCAAGGTCTCAAGGAGCCGCTCGTTATCTCGCTGGTGCAGGCCGATGCTCGGTTCGTCGAGCACATACAGGACGCCCACCAGGCGGGCGCCGATCTGAGTCGCCAGCCGGAGCCGCTGGGCCTCGCCGCCCGAAAGGGTGTGGCCGGCTCGCTGCAGCGAGAGGTAGGAGAGGCCGACTTGGGCGAGGAACTCCAACCGCTGTCTGATCTGGCCGAGGAGGCGGTCGGCGACCGGTTGGTGCTGGGGCGAGAAGCGAAGGCTGTCAAGCCAGGCCCGAAACCGGCTCAAGTCGAGCTTCGATGCCTCGTGAATGTTGATGTCCCCGACGGTCACGGCGAGGGCGTGGCGCGTGAGGCGAGATCCCTGGCAGGCAGGACACGGTTTGATGGCGAGGTATGCGGCGAACTGATCCAGCTCTCCCCGCTCCAGCTTTCGACGTCGCTGGCGCTCCAGGGAGGTTATCACTCCTTCAAACGACAGGTCGAGGCCGTCATCTTGCTCACCTTCCCGGTCATCGACGGGTTTTCGGGAACTGCCGCTTCCGTGGAGGAGAAGCTGGCGGGCCTCCGGCGACAAATCCTTAAAAGGAGTGGAAAGACCGAAGCCGTAACGCGCGCCCAGCCTTTCCAGGCGTGCAAGAAAGGGATGAGAACGGCGGCTGGCCCATGGAGCGATGGCGCCCTGGTGCAGGGAGCGGCCGGGATCGGGTATTACGAGGTCCGGATCGAACGTCTCGACTGCTCCGAGACCTGAGCAGGTAGGGCAGGCGCCTAAGGCGCTGTTGAAGCTGAAAAGCTGGGGGGAGATCTCCGGAAGCGCCAGGTCGCACGTGTGGCACAAGGGATGCTCGCTGAACTCCCACTCGCTCCCGTCAACGATGGCGAGCCGTGCTCTTCCGTCGCCCACCTTGAGAGCAAGCTCAAAGGAATCCGTGAGGCGCTGTCTGAGGCCGGGGCGGAGAACCAACCGGTCCACGACCGCCTCGATCCGTTCCACCGGCCCGGCTGTCTCTGCCGGTGCCCCGTCGAGGTCCACGACGGTCCCGTCCAGCCGCGCCCGCACGAACCCTTGTCGACGAAGGCGGGCAAAGAGGCGGTGGAGCTGGCCGCGAGGGGGGCATTTCTGAGGCGTCAGCAGGAGGACCCGCGTGTTCTCGGCAAGCCCGAGGGTATGGTCCACCATCTCCTGAACGGTCATGGCCAGGATCACACGGTTGCATCGGGGGCAGTGGGGTTGCCCCAGGCGGGCAAAGAGCACCCTCAGGTAGTCGTGGATCTCGGTGATGGTACCGACGGTAGACCGCGGGTTACGGCTGGCGGTTCGCTGCTCGATAGCAATCGCCGGGCTCAGGCCGTCGATGCTCTCCACACTCGGCCGGTCCATTTTTTCCAAGAACTGCCGGGCGTAGGAGGATAGGGATTCCACGTAACGGCGCTGGCCCTCGGCGTAGAGGGTATCAAAGGCGAGAGACGACTTTCCGGAGCCGCTCGGGCCGGTGATGACTACCAGGCGTCTGCGGGGGATGTCCAGGTCGATATTTTTCAGGTTATGCTGACGAGCACCGCGAATCGTGATGGTTTCCATGGGCGGGAGACCCCAGTTGGAACCGAGTGTTGGAACCGTAGAAGTACGCCGGTGGCTCATTATACTCAATCCGTACGCGCGGTGGTATCGTCGCCGGATGGGCTCAGAAAAATCATGTGAAAATCTTCTTTTTCCCATCGCAGGTTCCGGCTACACTGGACGCGATAGCAAACCCTGGAAGGAGCTCACTCGGCCGCCCAGGGGCAGCCTTCTCCGTGAGTATCAGAGAGGCTTCACAAACTGTTACGAGCGAGGGTCCATATGGCATTCGTCCAGGAAAATTGCGGCCTTTTTGGTATCTATGGCGACAGGGAGTGCGTCTCCGAGATTTACGCGGGGATCGATTTCCTCCAGCATCGCGGTCAAGAGTACTGTGGCATCGCGACGTACGCTGCGGGCATCCACCTAGTGACCCACTACGGCAAGGTCGGGAACAGTTTCAACGATTACGACCTGAATTTTCTCAAAGGGAGCTTCGGCATCGGGCATGTGAGCCTTCGGGAGCGGCAACCGTTGGCTTACCAGTCACGACTCGGCGAGATCGCCCTCGGCTTCAGCGGCAACATCCTGAATGCCGACGAACTCATCGAGGAAATCAAGAACCAGGGGAAGTCATTCCAGCAGGGCTACCACATCGAGGTGATAGCCAAGATCATCATGGCGGAGGCGGATGTGGTGAGCGGGATCAGACGGGTGGCCGAGGAAGTCCGCGGCGCCTATTCCTTGCTGATCCTCACCGAGACGGGCATTTACGCCGTGCGGGACGTCTACGGATTTCGGCCTCTTATCCTCGGTTGTGGCGGAGGCCGCTACGCTGTGAGCTCGGAGTCGCGGGCGCTCCAGAACCTGGACATGGAGGTCGTGCGGGATGTGCTTCCGGGTGAGATCCTCTTCATCAACGCCCAGGGTTTCCGCACCATGGCGCAACTGCCCTCGTCCCGGCGGGCTCACTGCGCCTTCGAATGGGCCTACACCGCGAGTGTCGACTCGGTGATAGACGGGGTCTTCGTCCAGGAGGCCAGGAACCGTCTCGGCCAATCTCTGGCGGAGCGCGATCTCCGCGAGGGCGGTTTGGAGGTGGATATCGTGGCGCCGGTACCCATGTCGGGCATCGGCCACGCCCTCGGCTATCACCAGCGATCAGGGGTTACCTACCAGGAGGTGTTCCTGTACAATCGGTATGCGGACCGGAGCTACACCCTTTCCACCCAGTTCGCCAGGGAACGGATGGCGAAGCGGAAGCTGTCGGTTCTCAGGTATGCGGTGCGAGACAGGCGGATCGTCCTCGTAGATGATTCCATCGTCCGGGGTACCCAAATCTCCAACAAGGTCAGGGAACTCAAACAGGCAGGGGCGAGAGAGGTGCACGTTCGTGTCGCCTGTCCGCCCCTCATGTATCCCTGCGACTATGGCATCTCAACTCGCTCCTATGAGGAGTTGTCGGCACGGCGCCACATCCCCGCGGGTGACATCACGGCAACCGAGGAGCTGCGGGAGCTGGAGGCATGGATCGCCGGGCAGATTGAGGCCACGTCGGTCAAGTACAACAGCCTGGAGGATTTTGTTGCCGCCCTCGGCCTTCCGCGACACGACCTCTGCCTCAAGTGCTGGGACGGCAGGCTGCCGCACGAGTGCCGCTAGAGATGCTTTATCCCTCGGGGGCGCAATTCGTTCCGAGACACCAGGTGGTTTTTTGACCATGAGTGCTCCGTGTATGGGGAGGAGAACGAGCCTATGGAAGAGATCCGCGATGCTTTCCTTCGTGTCGGAACGGCCGTAATCGCCGACATCTTCGATAGCCTGGGGCGGATGCCGCCCGTTTTTGCCACCGACCTGTTCCCCGTGCCGGGTCCGGGCGTGGCCTTTGCTGGCCCGGCTTACACGGTCGCGGGTGAATCCCATCGCTGGTCCGGCCGCGGTGATCGCGCTAAGCTCGCTGCCATCGATGCTATGCCTTCCGGCGTGGTGCCGGTCTGGGCCGGAGGCGACATCCGCGGGGTGTGCTGCTTCGGTGATCTCCTCGCTGAGGCCATGAAAACGAGAGGCTGCGCGGGCGTGGTCGTGGACGGCGGCGTGCGGGATCTGGCCTACGTGGAATCCCTGGGACTACCGATCATGGCACGATATCGGACTCCGGCGCAGGCGATCGGCCGGTGGCGGGTAACGGGCAGCCAGGTGCCGGTGCGGGTTCGGGGCGCCCTCGAGGACTGGGTGACGGTCGAGCCCGGCGATCTGGTCGTGGCCGATCGGGATGGGGTGATTGTCGTACCCGCCCCACTGGTCTCAACGGTAGCACCCCGGGCACTCCAGTGGGCCGACAAGGATTCCCGCGCCCGAGAAGACATCCGCAGAGGCGGATCTCTCCTGAAAGCCCTGGATACCTATGGGCATCTGTAAGAGAGAAAAGAGGGACTGTTCCCCTTGCTACTCTTTGGGTCCGAAGAGATCCAACGGCCCGGCTTCTTCAGGATGCGACGACATCTGCTGACCTCGTTCCTTCGCCGCCAGGGAGAGGACGAGGTCACGTGGGAGGGGCTTCCGGTTCTTGAGGAGCCCCTCGGGAATGACCACCGTGTCGCCGATTACGAGCCGATCGGGGTTGATCGCGCTGTTGGAATCGGCAAGGGTCCTCCAGTTTTTCCACGAGCCGGTGTACCACTGGGCGATGAGGCAAAGGGTCTCACCCTGCCAGCGAACGGTGTGGAGGTAGCCGACTCTCGGCGTTCCGGGGGATTCATCCGCCAAGGCTTCACTGTTCGCCCGCGGCCCACTGCCGTTCACCGCGCTGCTACTCGGTGTCTGAGAGGCGGACGCCGACTTCGTTCTCTGTGGGGGAGGTGGGGCAGGTGGCGACGGAGGGTAGAGGGGACCCAAGGAGATGCAGGCGCTCAGAGCCCAGGAAAGGGGTAGTATCAGGAGGTGTCTGACCCATGGGTATCTGAGAGAAGGATTCATGTAAACGTACCTTCAAAAGCTCGGCCAGGTCCAGGGGGAATACCCAAGCCAGCAATCGACGCTGGCCTTGGAGCTATAGATCTCGACCCAGCGCGCTCGACCCTGGCAGCGCCTTTCATGGGTCATCACCGGACGCGCCTCCCCTACGCTTCGATGGAAGGCGCACGGACTCGTGAATCAGCAAGGAGCATGCCAGAGCCCCAGAGGCAAAGCAGGAAAGGGTTTCAGCCCTTGGTCAGGCGTCTCAGCCATCGACCGTGGGTCGCCAGGCGCCGCTCCCCATGCAGCGACAGTCGGGCATCTGTGGCCTGCC
>JAGFXI010000291.1 GCA_017861095.1 Deltaproteobacteria bacterium
CGAGGACCGTCATGTGGGGAAAGAGATTGAAGGACTGGAACACCATCCCCACTTCGGTCCGGATCTGGAGCCGGTGCTCCTTGTTCTCGTCGAGAGGAATCCCGTCGATGAAGATCGAGCCGGAGTCAACCTCTTCGAGGCCGTTCAGGCAGCGGAGAAAGGTGGACTTACCGGCGCCGGACGGACCGATCACCACGAGTACCTCCCGTTGCCGAACCTTAACCGAGACATCTCTGAGGCCCACCACCCCGTTGGGATAGATCTTGCTGATCCCTTCAACTTGAACAATGTAGTCGCCGAGAGCTTTGTCCTGCATACCGATCCAAGAAGCCGGCTCATTCCGCGGTGCGGAGACGGTTCTCCAGAACGTTCACCACGAATGACAACATCACGGTGATGGCGAGATACATGGCGGCCACGGTGAACCATATCTCGAAAGTGAGAAAGGTCTCGCTGATGATCACCTGGGCGCGCATGGTAAGGTCGTATACGGCAATGGTGCTCACGAGGGCGGAATCCTTGACGAGCGAGATCGCCCCAATCCCAGACTGTAGGCCGCCTCCCACTGGCCCCGATGGATGGAGGTGATTCCGGAGCGGAAGATTTCCGAGGCATAAGACCCCTCGAATAAGGCCAGCGTGAGCACGGCTGAGGTGAACCGGCCGATGCCGAGCACAGGAGCGATGACGAAGTAGAGGAAGAAGAGTTGCACGAGAAGCGGCGTGTTGCGAACTATTTCCAGGTAAAGGCGGGCCACCGTGGTCCCGATGAGCGAGTCCGACAGGCGCAGGAGTGCCGTAACCAGGCCGAAGAGAAAGGCCAGGATCAGACCCATGGCGCTTACCTGGAAGGTTATCAGGAGCCCGTCTATGAGCGGCCCGGGATGTAGGGTGCCGTCGCTGACCTCAACAATGTACTGGGGGACGCGATACCACTGCCAGTGGTACCCGAGCCTTCCGGTGCCCCGATACATCACCCAGGTGAGGACTGCGACGAGGGCGAGAAATTTCACGACGTCGATCCAGACAGACCGACTGAGAAGAAGCGAGCGCCGCTTCTGCACCAAAAGTCCAGCTTGAGCCATCATGCCGCACCAGAGGAAACCGCCGGCCGTCTCCCGGAACGTGAATGGTCTGGAGGTACTGTCAGGGACCTCCTGTTTTCATACACAATTTTCCCGCAGATTGCAACGGAGTGGAGTTGAGCTGGCTAGTCACAGGGGGTCCAGCGGCACCGTTCCATGCTGGATGCTGTGGTCTGAAATCACCTCGCGGAGGTGCAGGCCTTTCAGGTGAAAGGGGTAATAGATGAGGCGCGACGGCGCCGCCTCCAGCTTGGCCTCCTTCAGGAGCAAACGGGCGGCGCGGTTGTACCAGGGAAGGAGGGAAAGGAGCACTACCCGGGCCGCCTCGATCGCCTCGGTCCCGGCGAGGTAAACACCCTCGAAGCGCTGGTTTCCCAGATTCTCGCCGGCCCGCAGGTTCGCCCCGGGGGGAGGGAGGGAAAAAAGCCGGCAAGGTTCAGCAAGGCCGACATGCTGTTGATCCGGAAGGCGGGGATGAGGAAACGAAGGGGTCCGCCATCCTGGCAAAGATCACTCGCACACATGTCGTAGGCGCAGATATCTGGAAGTTCAGATTCTGCAAGGATCACGCAAGCCGCTGCGATCCTGTCGCCTCTTTCTCCCTCCCCGGTACACCGGCGCTCTTGACATTTCCGGCATCGTTCTTACCCGTAGAATGTGCCCGGTTCCGGCGCATACTTGCTTTTCGGAAAACGACCTGCGAGAAAGGAGACACACCATGGCCTACACGTGTAAGACCTGCGGGGCGGTGGCCAATGAGCCCGGCCACCTGTGCAACCCCTGTGGCGATGCCAAGAAGTGCAGTTTCTGCGGCGCACCGAAGGTTGATACGAAGCACCTCTGCAAAGACAAGCTCTCTTCCATGAAGTACGTCTGCGACGGCTGCGGGAGGGTAGCCATGGAGGAGAACCATCTTTGCAAGCCATCTGCGATCCGTTAGCCATCCTGACCGTGGCGGCAGGCTTAGCGAGCCGTCGGCTCACTCGGCCTGCCGCAGCTGCGTCGTAGGGCTAAGACTCCTTCCTCCCTCCCGGGATGACCTTAAAGCGGCCCCGCCGTCGGCCTGCGGTCAATCCTTTCAACCATTCCTGCCAGACCTTCTTCCTTTCGCCCTGGGCCCGGAGGTATTCATGTCGCTTCTGGTCCTGCTCAGCATCTTGGCGCTTCACCTCCTCCCTCGCCTGTCTGAGCCGCCAGTACCTGAGCGATGAGACCCAGAAGGTGCGGTTCAGGGGAACGCCGAATTCCCGCTCCAGCTCGTCCTTGAGCTCAAGGGCGCGGTGGTCGGAGAGAAAACGCTCGAGATCGAAAAGCTCCTCCTGGGGCAGGTAGTAAGGGGAATGCTCCCACTCTCCCACCTCGTGTGAAAGGAGGTCAAGGAGTTCGCGATAGTCGGTCGGCGGCGACTCGGGCATAGTGGGACCTCACGCACCGATTACGGTGCCGGCTTTTCGCCGGGCGAACTTACACGCCCTCGAAGCGGGCGACCGCTTTGCGGAGACCCTCCGGGGCGGGGACGGGCTTCTGGGTCTTCCGGTCCACGGCAACGGCAACGATGTGCCCGTTGGCGACGAAGCGCTGGGAGTTTGACTCGAAGACACCGAACTGGAACGTAAAACTCGTGGTCCCAATCTTGCCGAGCCGGGCGTGGACGTGAAGAACCTCGTCGAAAAAGGCGCGATCCCGGTACTGACAGAGGGATTCCACGTAGAAGAAATCGATCCCCGACTCGAGAAACCGGTCGTAGCCGTAGCCGATCGCCTTGAGATATTCCGTGAGGGCGAAATCGAAGTACGTGAGGTAGTGACCGAAGAAGACGTGGCCCTGCTGATCGGTCTCGACATACCGAACCTGCACGGGGCAGAAGAAGCGATACATGAAGTCGGTGGCATTCTTGTGTTTCATGGTCGGACTCCATCATGGGGGCAGGAGATCGCAGGCTGTGCCTGCATGTTGCCGCGGCCACGCCTGTCAGATTCAACGGCACCGGATGCCCGAGAGCCAGTGGAACAGAGACTCCACGCACTCCCGGATCTCCTGGAAGCACAACCGATATGCCTCCATGTCCATGCCGTACGGATCGGCGATCTCGCGGTCACGATCGCCGGAAGGGGCGAAATGACGAAGGAGAAAGACCTTGGCGGCGGCCTCCGAGCGGTGGTAGAGCAACTCCCGGCGGTGCTCCGGCTCCATGACCAGGATGAGGTCGGCATCCCGAATGAGGCTGGAGGTAAGAGGCTGGGCTCGATGCTGGGAGAGATCAATGCCGTGTTCCTTCGCGACCACCATGGCGATGTGGGTGGCGGGGTTCCCGGGAAGGGCGATGAACCCGGCGGAACGGACTTGAACTTCGAGAATGGAGCGATCTTCGAGGAGCTTCCGAAGGAGCCATTCCGCCATGGGGCTCCGACAGATGTTACCGGTGCAGACAAAGAGAAGATTTCGAATCGGGGGGACGGGACCGGTCATAGATTCACATAGGCCTGCGGCCGCGGCTGGCAGGATGCTGAAAAACTGCTCGACCGGGGCCTGTCATGGACAGGTATGCACGGCAGAAGTGAGTCGGGCCGGTCGGTTCCACAAGGCTGCATAGTCGCGCCATGAATAAGGTCATGGTGTTCCGGCCCGCCTGCAGAGCCACGGTGCACGGTTCGGTAAGCCTTACGCCAGGCCAGAGAGTTAAGAGGATGCTCCACATGCGCCTTAGCTTTCCTGTCCCGAAGCCCTTCGGGGACCGACCAGCCCGACTCACGTGGGAGCCTTCCCCGACATCATGAAAAAGAGTTTCTCAGCATCCTGCTAAGGCTTTTTCTTCGGCATGGCCACATCCACCATCCTTGCTTTGGTAAGCCGGGCCAGCTCCTCGAAAGTGGTGGGAAACATGTTGTTGGCGGTACCGGCAGCAGGGTAGATCTCGGCAAAGCGTCCCAGGCTGGCATCGATGAAGGTCGGAATAGGCTCCCGATGCGCCACCGGCGGGACGCCTCCCACTGCGAAGCCGGTCACGGCAACCACCGTTTCCGGGTCGGCGATCCTCACTTTGCGGACGCCGAGGAG
>JAGFXI010000050.1 GCA_017861095.1 Deltaproteobacteria bacterium
GAGCGAGCGGAGGTTGCCTCCCAGCTCCGCCCCCTGCTCCACGAGGTCCACCTGGAAGCCGTGATCGGCAATGGCGAGAGCTGCGGTCATGCCCGCGATGCCTCCTCCCACCACCAGGGCCTTCTGGACGATCTTAGCGGACGGTGTCGGCCTTGGGTCCATACCCTTCAACCTGCCGATCCCCATGGCCAACGCGGCGCGGATGCCTGCCGTCGCTTCCGTCGGGTCGGCGGTTCTTCCGGGAAAGGCCGGAGTGCGGATGTCCACCACCTCCATCAGGGTAGGACTCAGGCCGATCTTCTCGCCGAGTTCACGGAGTTTCCTTGTGTAGACATAGGGGAGGCAGGCACCGATGACCACGCGGTTGGGTTGGCTCCGGCGGAGCTTGTCCTCGAGTTCCTGCCAGCCCTCCCGGGTGCATAGCCGCTCGACCTGGTGCACCTCATGCACCGTGATCCCGTCACGGAGCTGCTCCGTCATCTCTCCGACTTCCCCTTCCGGCATGAGGGAGCCGCCGCACGTACAGAGAGCAACGGCCACAGCCGGCGGTTCCCGGCTGACGTCCCGGAACTCAACTGTCGATGCGGGCTCCACGGCCAGGCCGCCGCCTCTACTGTGGATCGCCCGTGATGCGCCTTGAGCGGCAGAGCTCGCCTGGATCACCGATTCGGAGATGTCGCGGAGCCCCGAAAAGGAGCCGCCCACGACGACGCCTTCCCGGGCGGTACGGCTCAGGGAGAAGTTCTGGACCTGACAGAACCCCCATGGATTCAGCTCGACGCCGCTCATCTCCGCGAGTTCCCCGGTCTTTGCGGGAGGTCGCTGCCCAGCGGCGAGCACAACCAGGTCGAAGATCTCTTCGTGGCCCTTCCCGGTGACGTCCGTGTAGGAGAGCCTCAAGGCGCCGCTGGCCCCATCCGGCTCGACGGAATGGATCCTGCTCCTCTGAAAGCGAACCCCGTACTCCTGTTCCGCCTGTTCCCGGTAACGCTGAAAGTTTTTACCGAAGGTCCGCATGTCCATGTAGAAGATCGTCGCCTCCACCTGGCCGTTACTCCGCTCCTTGGCCAAGAGCGCTTCCTTGATGGCGAACATGCAGCATACCGACGAGCAGAAGTCCGCACCGGCAGGTAAGTTGCGGGAGCCGACGCATTGAAGCCAGGCCACCTTCCGGATCTCCTTGCCGTCTTTCGGTCGAACCAGCCGTCCCCCGTGTGGACCGGTGCCGCTGATCAGCCGCTCGAACTCGAGGCTGGTGACCACGTTGGCAAGCTCACCGTACCCGTACGTTGGGGGTGCAGAGGCAGGATCAAAGGATGAGAAACCGGCGGCCAGAACCACTGCTCCCACCTCCAGCCGGAGCTCGCCCCGACGCTCGAGCTTTTCGTAAATCTTCACTACCAGAGGTACCAGCGTGTCCGGGTCGAAGGGTTTCATCAGGTAATCCAGAGCGCCGATCTTCATGGCCTCGACGGCGGTCTCAACCGTGGCGTAGGCGGTCATCATCACCACGGGAAGCTCCGGCCGCATTTCCTTTGCCCGCTTGAGTACCTCTACCCCGTCCATGCCGGGCATCTTGATATCGAGCAGCAGGAGGTGGTAGGCCTCCCGGCTCAGCCGCTCAAGCGCCTCGGCGCCGGAGGCGCCGATCTCCACCTGAAACCCGTCCTCCTCCAGCCAGTCCTTGAGGGATTCGCGCACGATGAGCTCGTCGTCCACCACCAAAATTCGGAAGGTACGGCGAGCCTCCCGCCCGAAGTCGATGGCCTTGGTGGGGCAGATCTTTTCGCATTCGCCGCACAAGGTGCAAGAATCCACATCCACGGTATAGTGATTGGGGATGGCGTGAGGCACAGGCAGGTAGATCGCCTTGCGCTTGGTCAGCCCGGCATTGAACTCGTCCGGAACCTCCACGGGACAGACCCTGCTGCACTCGCCGCAGCCGATGCACCGCGCGGGATCCACGATGGACGGCTTCTGGCTCAGGGTCACCTGGAACTTCCCCGGCTCTCCCTCCAGGGCCACCAGTTCGGTGGAGAGCATGATCTCGATATTTTCATGAAAGAGTCCCTTGCGCAGACAGAACTGGGATCCGGAGTCGCGGTCGACGAGCGGCAGCATCTTGCACATGCCGCAGCCGTCGCTGGGAAACTGATAGTCCAGCTGTCTCAGGGTTCCCCCGAGGTGGGGCGCCCGGTCGATGAGGGTCACCCGGTAGCCGACTTCTGCTAAATCCAGGGCGGAACGGATACCGCTGATTCCGGCCCCAACTACCAAGGCTGAACCGATCTTTTTCTTCATGATGTGGTACCTCTATCAGTGGCGGATCGTCCGTTGTTTGTTGTCCGTGGTAAGTTGTTGGTTGCCGCTCGTCCGTTATCAGTGGGCCGCGGTCAGCGGCTGGCCAACGGACAACTCTCCACGGACGCAAAGCCATCAATCCTTGCCGCCCGTCAGTTCGGAAAACTCCTTTTCGCGGAACACTGAAAGCGGTGGCTCCTCTTCCAGACTGCGGCCGGCTTCGTAATCGAAGGCCTTCTGGGTGTAGCTTGCAATGGTTCGGAAAATCTCCATGACCGGGATGTTATTCGGGCACGCATTGGAGCACTGTCCGCAGCCGATACAGGCCGTACTCATGTGAGCCAAACGGGTAATGTGATAGAAGACGGTGTCGGTGGGCATCTTGAGGATGCCTTTCCGCTTGGCCCATCGGAGGTACTGCGAAGGCTCATGGTCAAAAACGTCGGTAACAAAGACACACTCCTTACAGTAACAGACTGGACAGGCCACTCGACAATTGTAACAGTTGACGCAATTCGCAAGGTAGGCCGTTAGTTTTTCCAAATCGGCCGTCGCCTCGCTGGTCTCAACATACATCTGGTCCCGGTAGGCCGCCCGCTCAGCTACAAGCGTCGCGATCGCCTTTTTACGCCCCTCCGGTGGTTCCTTGGTTCCCATGAGCCCCATCGCCCCCAAGAGGGCCTCACCTGCAGGCGAGTTGGCTTGCACCAGCACCTGGTCGTTGATGTCAACCCCGACGAGGCCGATGAGCAGATCCGCATTTTCCGGAATGGGATGCTCGCACGCCTTGCATGCCGGTGACAGATCGAAATCCTGGCACGCAGTACCCTTCCCAGCCCGGATATTCTGATAGAATCTCAACGTGGCCTCAGTGCCATTCTGGCCGGCGAATCGGGGATAGTGGACATTGCTGTAGGCTCCAAGGCAGTCAATCCCCACCAGCAGAACGTCCTCGGTGCTGCCCTGCTTGAGCTTCACCAGTTCGATAAAGGCTCGGATTTCGCAAGGCCGCAACACGGCAGCCACCTTCCCTGCTAAAGGCTTACGGGTAAGTTTGCTCACCACCTTGGCAGCGTTGATTGGAAATACCGGTGCCAGAGGATCGACGCCGTTCAGCTTTGTCGGATCGGTCACCAGAGTGGGCATCACCACGTTCTTCATGGGAAGATGCTGCGCCACCAGCAGGGCATCTATCCCACCTTTCTCAAGAAGTGTCTTGCAGAACCCTTGCATCGTGGCAATGAGGCCCTGTTCCTTCACCTCAATCTTCGCAGTCTTTGCCATTGGTCCTCTCCAAATGATTTGGTTGCTTTGGTAGGAAACCTTAAATGACCATTTTTCCCCTGGTTTGATTCGGGCCAAGGGCTTTGACTTCGTCCACTGTCTTCCTGATGGTAGCGGCAAAATCCACACCCTCGCTGGCACCAATCCAGGTTAGCTTTAGCCGGCTTTGGTCAAAACCGAACCGCGGCAGGATCTCCTTCAGCAGCTTGACCCGTCGGCGGGCCTTGTAGTTCCCGTTGATATAATGGCAGTCCCCGGGATGACAGCCGCTGATAAGAACCGCATCCGCCCCCTCGAGTAGGGCCTTGATCACATACTTGGGATCTACCATCCCGGTGCACATCATCCGGATCAATCGCACGTTGGGGGGATAGCTCAACCTGGAGGTCCCCGCCAGGTCGGCTGCGGTGTAAGTGCACCAGTTGCAGACAAACGCGATGATTGTCGGCTCGAACTCTGCCATTTTCTCCCTCCACTCAAGTGTCTAAAGTTGGTACGGTTTGTATTCTCACACTTATGTCTTCCAAATTCCGAAATTCGACCTGCTCTACATTCCCACTTCTGCAATGGCACTCATGATCCCGTCGAGTTCCGCAAAGATCTGTCTGTCCGTAAAGTGGCGAACCTTGGCCGCCCCACTGGGACAGTGGGCGGAGCAACTGCCACAGCCTTTGCAGACTGCTTCGTTTACCTCGCTAACACCTTTCAACGCATTGAATTCGATTGCCGAGTATGCACACAACCCGATACACATCTGGCAGCCGATACATATGTCTGGGTCAATGGACGAAATCATCGGGGAGACCGAAACCTGTCCGGAGGCGCTGAGGGCAAGCGCCTCGGCGGCGGCTCCCTTAGCCTGCGCCACCGTGTCGGGAATATCCTTGGGTCCCTGGCAGGCGCCGGCCAGAAAAACACCGCTGGTGGGTGTAGAGACGGGCTCGAGCTTGGGATGCTCCTCCAGAAAGAAACCATCACTGCCGATGCTGATCCCGAGGAGGCGCGCCACTTCGTTTGCGTCTGACCGAGGCTCCATGGCGGTACACAGGATCACCATCTCGACCGGGACTTTCAACATTCTGTCGGAAAGCGTATCCTCGGCTGTTACGATGAGCATACCGTCCTTTTCTTCCACCCGCGAAGCCTTGCCGCGAACCATGCGCACTCCCTCGCTCTGGACGCGCTTGTAAAACTCCTCATACCCTTTGCCAAAACAACGCATGTCGATGTAGAAGTTGTATACTTCAGTATGGTGTCCACACTTGTCCTTGAGAAGGTGGGCATACTTGAGCGCATACATACAGCAGGTGCGCGAGCAGTACTCGTGGTGGTGTATGTCGCGGCTGCCGATACAGTGGAGGATCGCCACGCTCTTCGGAGGCTCGGTGAACTTGAGGCGGTCGTTCGGATCCCGTTTAAGGAGCTTACCGGCCGTTGGTCCTGTTGCGTTCGACAGCCGTTCGAACTCCAGGTTGGTGAAGACATTGGTATACTTGCCGTAGCCGTATTGCTGCATCGGCGTCGGATCGAGGGGATCGAAGCCGGTGGCGACAATGATTGAACCCACCTCGATTTCTTCCACCCTATCCTCCATGGAATGGTTGACCGCCTTTGCTTCACAGGCGCTGACGCAGAGCTTGCAGTCGCAGCAGCCACCACAGTTTACGCAGCGGGCCGCTTCCTTTTGCGCCTGGTCTTCGGTAAAGCCCAAAGCCGCCTCTTGAAAGGAGGAAGCACTCTCCTTGGGGTCGAGATGGGGCAATCGGGCCCGGGTCTCCCTCAGGAGAGCCTCGGGAATCTCAGCCCAGTTCTGCCCAGGAGGTTCCCTGGAAGCCAGCTCTTCGGCGTACCGGTCGAGTTGTTCACCATTAAGGTAGCGGTGCATGGCCTCTACTGCCTTGTGGCCCGCGGCCACCGCTTCGACCACCGTCGCCGGCCCGCTGACGGCATCGCCTGCAGCAAACAGACCGGCTACGGTCGTTTGCATGGTGTGGGGATTTACCATCAGGGTGTTGCGTCGAGTCAGGTTCAAGGTGGCCGTGTCCAGAGCCCAGGCCACCTCGGGCTCCTGGCCGATGGCCGGAATAACCGCATCGCAGGGAATGACGAACTCCGAGCCCTCGACGGGCACCGGCCGCCGCCTGCCGCTCTCATCGGGCGGGCCGAGCTCGGTACGGATGCACTGGAAACCGCTCACCTTGCCGTCGGTGCCAAGGACGCCGAGAGGCGCTGTCAGGTAGTGAATCTTCACCCCTTCCGCCAGAGCGCCCTCGATCTCTTCCGGGTAAGCGGGCATCTCTTCCCGGCTGCGGCGGTAGACCACCGTCACCTGCTCACAGCCGAGGCGAAGCGCTGTGCGCGCCGCGTCGATGGCGACGTTGCCCCCACCGACAACCACAACCTGCTCTCCGGGCTTTTTTCTCTCTCCCAGGTTCACCTGGCGGAGGAATTCCACCGCATCGAGGGCCCCGGTAAACTCCTGTTCGCCGGGGATGTTCATCTTGAGGCTGCCGTGAGCACCGATGCCGAGAAAGACGGCGGCGAACCCATCCTTTTTCAGGTCATCAAGGGTGAAATCCTTCCCCAGCCGCTTACCCGTCCGGGTCTCTATGCCCAAACGGAGTATGTTTTGAATCTCCCTGTCTAATACTTGAGGAGGGAGTCGGTAATCAGGGATGCCGACGCGAAGCATGCCTCCTAGCACCGGCAGCGCCTCAAAGATGGTGACTTGGTAGCCTTTCAACCGCAAATAATACGCCACCGTGAGACCGGCGGGTCCCGAACCGATAACCGCTATCTTCTCCGGCCGGTCTTCGATCTCCGGCAGAGGCAACTCGGCGAGGTCCACCTGGTCTGCGGCAAATCGCTTCAGATCACGGATGGCAACGGCGGCATCCACCTCGCCTCGGCGACAGACGTGTTCACACGGCGCAGGGCAGACGCGTCCGAGGGTCCCCGGCAGCGGTAACCGCTCCATGATGAGCTTCACGGCCTCCTGGTACCTGCCCGACTTGACCAGGGCGACGTAGCCCTGGACATTGGTCCCGGCGGGACAGGTCTGAACACACGGGCCGCGGTCGTACCTTGGGTCGATACAGTAGGTGATCGGTACGGCCTGAGGGAAGGGCCGGTAGATGGCCTTTCTGGTCTTGGTGCCCACGTCCCATTCATTGGGGTATTCAATCGGGCAGACCTGCGCACACTCGCCGCACCCGGTGCACGTATCCTCTACATAGCGGGCCTTGCGGCGGACTTTCACCTTGAAGTTGCCGATAAAGCCGCTGACATCCTCGACCTCGCTGTAGGAGAGCAACTCGATCTTGGGTTCCTGGCCTACGGAGACCATCTTGGGTGTGCCGATGCAGGCAGCACAGTCGAGGGTGGGAAAGGTCTTGTCGTACTGGAGCATGTGCCCGCCGACCGTGGGCTGTCTCTCTACGAGATACGCCTTGAATCCCGCCTTGGCGATATCGAGGGATGCCTGCATGCCGGCGATGCCCCCGCCGACAACCAGGGTGTTCGTGCACACGCGGAACCTGGCCGGTACGAGGTCATGTTGCTGGGAAACGCGTAAAATGCCGGCTCCGACCAGGGTCTTGGCCTTCTTGGTGGCCTTGTCTTCATCTTCGGTGACCCACGAACAATGCTCCCGCACGTTGACCATGTGGAACGCCCGATAGGGATTGAGACCTGCCCGCTGGCAGGCGGCCCGGAAGGTTTTTTCGTGCATCCGCGGGGAACACGAGGCGACGACCACGCGGGTGAGACGATGCTTCCGAATATCATTCTCGATCAGTTCCTGTCCGGGATCGGAACACATGAACAGGTAATCACGTGAAGTCGCCACATTCGGTAACGTAGCCACGTACTCGGCTACTTCCTTCACCCGAACCCGGTAAGCGATATTGATACCGCAGTGGCAAATGTAGAACCCGATTCGTTCAGACATGGCAAACCTCCCGATGAAAGCCCACATCGACGCGCTTCGTCAAATGCGCCTCATCCCTCATCACCACCGACTGCAAGAGCAATTCGGCGACATCCCGGACGACAATCCGATTCCCCACATCGAGTTCCCGTACTCCCTCATTCAGCATGCGGATGCAATAGGGACAGGCGGTGGCGATCACCCCAGCCCCGGTAGCAAGGGCCTCGCGGACGCGGAGAACACCAAAGCGCTGGCTGGGGGGATCAAGGCTCCACGCGCCGCCGCCGCCCCCGCCGCAGCACAGGCTGCCTTCTCTCGTGCTCGCCATCTCGGCCAGCTTGAGCCCCGGGATGCTGAGCAGAACACGTCGAGGCGCCTCATAGATGCCGTTGTGACGTCCGAGATAGCAGGGATCGTGATAGGTGACGGTGCTTGCCCCGGTCGCGGTGGGTACCAACCGACCCTCTGCAACCAAGCGATCGAGAAGCTCAGCATAATGTTCAATGGCGATGGAACCTTTCAACTCAGGATAGTTATTTTTAAAAGCGTTGAGGCAATGGGGGGAAGTGGTCAGTATCTTCTTGGCGCCGGCACGCACAAAGAGCTCGGTGTTCTTGAGGGCAAGCTCCGAGAATATAGTACCCGCTCCTATTTTGTGAGCCTGATCGCCGCAGCAATTCTCTTCGGTACCGAGCGTACCAAAAGCAATCCCTGCATATTCCAGCAGTTGGGGAAGAGCCCGGCCGGCTTTTCCGTTACTGGGATCATATGCGGTTGTACAACAGGTGAACAGGCAGTACTCGTGCTCAGGGGTAAACGAAGGAATGTTCAAGTCCCCGGCCCATTCCAACCGCTTGTCGCGGGCACCACTCCAGGGATTGCCGTTGGCCTTCAGGCTGCCAAGGGGCGGTTCGAGGAAGTCGGGAATCCTGCCGTCGGTGACATTGAGCCCCCGGACCCCCCTCATGACGTCGATGATCTCAATACCGCGCGGACAGCTCACGCCGCAGGCGTTGCAGGTGACGCAGGTCCAGACGGCCTGGTCGACAGCCTGCTCGGTGCCGGTGCCCAAGTTAAGCTGGCGCAGGATCTGGCGCGGGCTGTAGGACGAAACCTGGTTCCACGGGCATAGGCTCGTGCAGGTGCCGCATTGCAGGCAGCTCAGAAAGGTTTCACCCACCTCGGCCAATACATCCTGAACATCTACGTGGGAGGCTGTTGTCGCCTTCTCCTTGAGGGTGGCCAAGAATACTGCCAACGGCCGGTAAAAGAGATGTGACCATTTGCCAAAAGGGACCTCTATGACCAGCATCGGCACAGCGACTGCCAGGTGGATGACATACATGACATATGTTCCCATCGGCCACCCGGCGAGGCGAACGGCGTGCATCATGATGCCGGTCAGCGCCGTTAAGAAAAGGAGGATCAGGAACAGCCAGTCGGACAATTCGGAGTAGCGGTGGATGGATTCCTCTTTCCTTCGCCGGCTACGGAACATCTCCACCGTAATAACCAGCAAGACACCGGTGGCGTAGTAGCCGAAGATGCTCGTGAAATGCCAGCTGCTGTCGTCGACCTGGAACCAGCGGATAAAGACGATGACCAGCGTCATCATGGTCATGTAGCCGGTCACCAGGGTGAAGTGCTTGAGCCAGCGACTCCGGTCTTCCCCGCATTCCCGCCAGCGCTTTTGGGTCACAAAGTGCAGGACAAAAGCTTTGGCTTCCGTAACATAGAGCGAAAGCGGCACCTTCGTATCGCTCATGATGAAGCGATACATTCTGAATGCGTTGGACAGGAGAAACGTGGAAAGGATTGCGGCCATCGCCAAATCGCCGATCTCGATCCACGCGACGGGCGCAAAGGAATTGACGGCAACGCGATCGGTGATGATCGGTCCGTGGAATAGCCAGAAAAGCACAATGATGCCTAACGCGAGGACGGTTAGCGCACCTATCTCCCAAGCTCCCGAAAGGTAAAAGCGCCTGGCGAGCCCGGTCCAGTCGTATTGGGTGGTCAGCCAGCGGCGGGCCGCCATCATGGTCTCGGCCGGCTCGGCCTCCCGCGGACAGTCCTTATTGCATTCCCCGCAGTAATAACACAGCCAGGGCACGGGGGACTTGAGCAGCTTGTCCTTAAGCCCCAGCTGAAGATAGCGATAGATCTTTCGCGGAAACGAATTCGTTCCGTTAGAGAGAGGACACGATGCGCTGCAGGTGCCACACTGCATGCAGAGTTCCATGTCCCTGGCCCCGAATTTTGCCACCTCGTGATACAGGTGCAAATCAACACTCGCATTCATCAATCCAACCCGTTTCCTCTAATTTGTTGAAGTGGATGAGACGAGGCTTTAAGTGGGCTTTAGCCGTCATTCAGGCCCCCAAGTGATTGCCGATTTGCCAGATAAGCCCCGGATTTGAAATGCGTGCTAACATTTCAGTAAGTTCTGCGACGGTACGAACCTGCCCGGCGATATTGGTCCCGCAGTGACGGACGCAAGCACCGATTCATGCGGACATGACCGCTCCTCCCGGGGAAAGCGGAGTTCACCTCGTCGGCTTCAGGCTCTCTCGAACTTCTCGCAGCCGATGCAGTCGTCGAGAACCTTCAGGAGCTGTTCCGTTTCCGGCGGTTTCTCGATGTACGCCTCGGGCTCCGGAACTACCTGGCCTCGATAGGTGTTGAGCATCTTCTGGGAGTGGAAAAATGTCTTCTTGGCGATCGCCGAGAGCATGATGACCGGAATGCCCTTGAGCTGCTCGTCGGTCTTCAGCTCACGGTACATCTGGACGCCACCCTCCTTGGGCATCATGACATCCAGGATGATGACCGCCGGTTTGTGCTCGCGGGCCTTCTTTATACCTTCTTCACCATTGGTGGCGACAAGCGCTCGGTACCCGCTCGTCTCGAGTAAGGTCGAGATGAATGTCCGCATATCCATCTCGTCATCCACGACTAGAACCGTTTTCTTCTTCATGGAAGTCTACCTCCGTAACCGAAATCACTTCTCTCTACGTGCCTCAGACGCCTCCCAACAACACCCGATGATTGGTGCTCCGAAGGAGCCTTCTGCTCAGCCGGGCATCTTGAAGGTGAGCTCAGGGTTGCGAATGGCTACGACGTGACAGTGAGCCCGACGGGCCACATTTTCCACGGTGCTGCCGAAGGTCTGCTTATCCAAGTCGGAACTCCCCGATGCGCCCATGACGATCAGATCCACCTGGTTTTCCCTGGCGTAACGGACGATCTCCACGAAGGGGACCCCGATTCGGACCGCGACGGCGACCTCCTTGCATTCCTGGGCCTTATCTCCATAACGGGCCCTGAGATCGGCCTCCGCGCGCTTGACGACCTCAGCATCCGCGGTCTGCTCCTTCTCTGCCGGCGGGACGTACTCGTCCACCACGTAACGCATGTACTTATAGCCCGAGTGAAGCACGTGCAGGATGTGCAGACTGGCTTTGTACCGCCGGGCAAAATCCAAAGCGTGATGGAATGCCATCCCTGCGTCCTCTGAAAAATCGGTGCAGAACAAGACCTTGTTGTAATTGATCATACGACCCTCCCCTTCCGGCGCCCTTGGGTAAGGTGCGACGCGGGAGTCTCGTGCTCCCGGTTAGCGGATTCACCTTCGTCTTCCTGTTTCCGACCAAGCCGCTCCGGGAGCAGGACACAGAACACTGAGCCCCTTCCCACTTCGGATTGCACCTCAACCCGTCCCTTGTGTTCAGCCGCAACCTTCTGGACGTTCAGAAGCCCTAGACCGGTTCCATCACTCCCCTTGGTACTGAAGAATGTGGTAAAGAGCTTCTCCTTGTTGCTCTCTTCGATCCCGCAGCCGTTGTCCTCCACCTCGAAGCAGACCGCCCACTCCTGCCGACGGCGGGTTCGGAGCGTTACCCGGCCCAGCTCATGGCCACAAATCTCTGGCCTGCAGGCGTCGATCGCGTTGCTTACGAGGTTGACCAGGCACTGGTGCATGCTGCCTCCATCCATCGCCACCGATCCAAGGTCCTCGTCGAGTTCCAGAACTAGATGTAGCCCAACCTCCTGCGCTCGTGCCTTCAGGAGCTCCACCACCTCCTTCGCCAGCTCGTTTGGATGAACAAGCCCGTACTCTGGCTGGCGTTCTTTGGAGTAGGTGAGGAGGTCCATTGCCAGACCTGAAATCTTGGCAATATTGCGCTGCACCATCCCCCAGCCGTTGTGGAGATACTCCTGACTACCGAGCTCGAACCCCTTGTTGACCACAAACATCCCGCCCTTGAGGCCGCTGACGATGTTCTTGATGGCATGAGCCATGCTGGCCACCGACTGCCCTGTTGCCGCCAGACGCTCGGACTGAATCAGCTGCCTTTCGAGCTCCCGGAGGCGGCGCAAATCCTGGAAGAAGGTGACGCACCCGACCACCTCGCCTTCCTGTCGCAGGGTCACTCCAGTGAGCCTCACCGGCACGTACTCTCCGTCCCTGGTGCGAATCGTGGTGTCCAGATGGTGCCCCTGCTCTCCTTCTGAATACCGGCACTGGAGCCAACGTTCGGCCACTTCCGGTCCGCAGAGTTCAGGCAGGAGCAGCTTGCCGACCACCTCCTCGCGTCCATATCCTGCAAGTTCTTCGGCGCTGGCATTGAAAACGACGATCAATCCTTCCTTATTTGCCGCCACAATGCCGTCCAGGGAGTTGTCGATGAGATTGGCCTGGAAGTCGCTGATCCGTCTGATTTCCGCGGTTGCCTCCTGAACCCGCCGTTCGAGGTTCTCGGTGTAGTCGCGGAGCTGTCGTCTGAGGGCGATCTTTTCTTCCGCACGCCTCATGGCGATGGTAAGGGCCTCGTCGTGGATAGGCTTGGTGACGAAATCCGAGGCCTCGAGCTGGAGGGCACGAATGGCGAGTTCCATCTCGCCATGGCCCGTGATGATGATCACCTCTACATCCGGATTCATCCCCTTGATCCGCCGGAGCACCTCGATACCGTCCATCCCGGGCATCTTGACGTCCGTGATGACAATCTCCGGCTGGGTGCGGCTGAACATTTCGAGACCCTGCTCGCCGTCCCCGGCGGTCCAGACCTGGTAACCGGCATCCCGAAGAGAGATGGCCATCACCTTACGGATCCCTTCCTCATCGTCAACGAGGAGAATGTGGCGCGGAGCCCTCTCAGCCACTGGCCACCTCCTGGAGCGCGAGAGATCCCTCCGTACTCTCTACCTGAATGGTGCCGTCGTAATCGCGAACGATGCCAAAGCTGATAGAAAGGCCGAGACCGGTTCCCTTTCCCACCGGCTTGGTGGTGTAGAAAGGCTCGAATATCCTCTCCTTCACCGCCTCGCTCATCCCCGCTCCGGTGTCGGCTACGGTCGCCACCACCTGGTTGCCTTCGCGGTAGGAGGAGATGCGCAAAATCTTCTCTACCTGGCCGCCCGTAGCTCGCGCCGCCTTATCGTCCAAGGCGTCCCGCGCGTTCATGATGAGATTGAGAAAGACCTGCTCGAGTCGGTTTGTATCGCCTCTGATGAACGGCAATGTCTCATCCAGGGCCAGCTCTACCTTGATCCCGTGTACCTCGAGTTGGCGGCCGAGAACCTGGAAGGTCCCGCGGATGCAGTCGTTGACCTGCACGTTCACCTTACGGATGTCGGTCTTTCGACCGAACTGCCGGAGATGGGTGATGATCTGGGAGGCGCGATCCACCTGGTTGTCCATCTCCTCCGCCAGGGTCCGGAGGATATCCGGGCTGACCGGCTCTTCCCGGTCGATCTTCTTTCTGAGAAAGCTTGCAGCGGTCTTGACTACCGACAGGGGTTGATTCAGCTCATGAGCCACACCGGCAGACATCTCCCCCAAGGTTGCCATCTTGCCCGCCTGGATGAGTTGCTCCTCCGTCCTCACCCGTTCGGTCACATCCGAAGTAGTCGCGATAACAATGTTCCGCCCCAAGGACTGGAGGCTCGAGAATCTGATGTTAACCAGCATCTCCTGACCACCCGGTCTCCGGTGCTTCACCTTATAAAGGGCGCCCTTCTCGCGCCAGGTAACGTGCCGCAGGCGATCCCGCTCAGCGGGATCTGCCAGGTCGAGGAAGGTCTTTCCTAAGAAGTCCTCGCGACTGAAACCGTAGTCCTCCACGGCCCGGTCATTGGCATCGAGAATCTCGAAGGTGTCCGGAGTGAAGACGAAGATGGGATTGGGGTCGCTGTTAAAGATGGTGCGGTACTTCTCCTCGGACCGTTTCAGTTCCTGCTCAAGCCTGCGGACCTGGGTGATATCCGTAGACATCTCAATAGCCGCCACAACATTGGCACTCTCGTCGACGATGGGGGACGTGGAAACGAGGATATGGACAGCGCTTCTATCCTTGCCCGCTACCACCTCCTCGCTGCTGTGGGCTTGGCCGTCCTGAAAGGTCTGTTCCACCGGGCATACCTCGCATTTCTCGTTCCGGCCCTTGTACGCCCAGTAGCAATACTCGCCGAGGCGATCGCCAAAACGATCCGTGAATACTCGATTCACCTGGATGATGCGAAAGTCCCGGTCTTGAACGCTGATCTGACAAGGCACCTCTTCGAAAAGAATCTGGTACTTCTCCTTGCTCTTCTGCAGGGCCTCAGCCTGCTCCCTGATGTTTCGCCGCATTTCGTCAAAGGAGCCCGCCAGATCGCCGATCTCATCATCAGTGATGGCCACCACCTCCTGGTCGTAGTCGCCACTGGCGATTTGCTTGGTGGCCGAGACTAAGCGAGAAATGGGTCGATTCACAAAGTACATGATGCAGGCGGCCATGATGGCGGGCACACCCAGGAGAAACAGACCGGCAAAGAAGAGTATCTTGTTCTTGGTCGCGTGGATTTCCTGATCGAGGGACTCCAGTGAAAGACCAATATCGAGAACACCGAGAACTGTCTGCGTCTCAGGGTGATAATGGCAAGAGGCCTCCCAGCAGCTCGGCTCATTGTATATGGGGTTGATCATTCCGACGACCCGGTGGCCGGTGCTGCCCTTGTACACCCGGCTGCGGTCGCTCGTGCTCAACCGCTCGAGCGGCCGGTCTCGACGGTGGCAGGCGTAACAGGCCTCCGCCTGGAGATCCACGTGCGTGCCGATCTCGGCCTTTTGGCTGGAGAACATGATGGCGCCGGTCTTATTGAAGACCCGAATGTTCTCCACTCCCGGCTGGGCGCCTATCGCCTCGATGATCTTGTGCAGGCTGTCGCGCTGATTCAAGAGCATGCTATAGTGGGCGCTGCGCTTTACCGTAGAGCTGAACTGGCTGGCGTTCAGCACCATGCGTTCGAAGGCCTGTCCTTCCTGGAGGAGAACCAGGTAGTAGGTGAAGGTGAGAACCGCCCCTGTGAAGATCAGCGCTGCCGCCAGGCTGAGCTTTAGGCTCAGGCTCTTGCGGATGGTCCTCATGAATCTTCGGTTGCGCCGGTTTGATATCGCCTGAGACATGGCAGGGGCTCTCCACACTTGGCTCTGTACCTGCTGCTCTCTGCGAGTGACGTGCCAGGATCGCCCTAAACAATGAAAATCGTGTGATATAGAATAGTTATTGAGATAACTGCCGCCGCGGCATGATCGACTCCGTAGCGCTATGTTGCATTCCTGCAACTTCCCGTCAGCAGCGACCCTTGGAGATCCCTGAATTTTTGTGGCGTGAATGGATATTGCAACGATGTGCAACATTAAGCATCGTTTGGTTGTGAACTCCTTTGGGGGGACTCAGGAGGTGAGGCGGTGCTTCTTCATCTTCCGCCAGAGAGTGGTGCGCTCCATGCCCAAGGCCTTGGCAACTTTCTGGCGATTCCAGCGGTGTTCCTCGAGTGCCTGGAGCAAACGCCGCCGTTCCCATTCCGGCTGGCTTTCCAGGTCGGTTGTTCGAGCGGGAGGGCTGTGGTCCTCGGGGCAAGCCTTTGTCTGGATGTAGACCGGCAAGTGCCGGCGCTCGATGGCTTCGCCCTGGCAAAGGATGCAGGCATGTTCGATAATGTTCTCGAGCTCACGAACATTCCCCGGGTAGTCGTAATTCAGCAAGAGTTCCAGCGCGTCTTCGGCAATGGTCGTGATCGCCGTGCTTCTGGTGAGATTATACTGGTTGAGAAACCTTCTGATGAGCAGCGGGACGTCGCCCCGTCGCTGCTTCAGCGGGGGTAGATCGAGGCGCATGACGTTGAGGCGGTAGTAGAGGTCCTCACGGAATAGTTTTTGCTGGACCAGGTCCTTGAGCCCCTGGTTGGTTGCGGCTATGATCCTCACGTCAACCCGATGGAGTTTCTGGCTGCCGAGGGGATAGAACTCCCGGTCCTCGAGGACGCGAAGAAGTTTTGCCTGCAGCGAAAGTGGGAGATCGCCGATCTCGTCGAGAAAGATGCTACCTCCGTCAGCCTCCTGGAAGCGACCCGACTTGTCGCGGTCGGCTCCAGTGAAGGCTCCCTTCACATAGCCGAACATCTCTGATTCCAGGAGAGTGTCCGGCATGGCTGCACAGTTTACCTTAACAAACGGCCTATCCTTACGCGGTGAGGTGTTATGGATGATCTTGGCCAGCAGATCTTTCCCCGTGCCGGTGGGGCCCTCAATGAGCACGTTGGCGTCGCTGGCGGCGACCACGGGGAGAATCTCAAAGAGCTGCTGCATCAGCGCGTCCTTGCCGATCATGTCGGCGAAAGTGTACTTGGCACTGATGGCGCGGTTCAGCTGGTGGATCAGGGAGAGATCCTGGAAGGTGGCCAGGCCACCGATGACATGGCCAGACTCGTTGCGAAGTGCCATGCAGCTTGCCCGGATGGGCAGCTCGCGGCCGTCCTTGCTGGTCAACTGGAGATGCTGATTGGAGAGGGTCTTTCCGGTTTTGATGGATTCCGCCAGCGCACATCTATCGCCGGGACCGCTGCAGCCGATGAGCTTTTTA
Source organism: Deltaproteobacteria bacterium (assembly GCA_017861095.1). Taxonomy (GTDB): domain Bacteria; phylum Desulfobacterota; class Syntrophobacteria; order BM002; family BM002; genus JAGFXI01. The sequence continues at coordinate 16,423 of JAGFXI010000050.1, forward strand.
TGGTGCTGGCCGAGTATCTCCTGTCGTCGGTAGCCGGTAATGGTCTCGGCCATGGAGTTGAAAGAGGTGACGTGACCACTTCGATTTACGGTAAAAATCGCAGTGTCCAGGTTGTCAAGGATGAGTTTCAGTCTATGCTCGTCGTAGCGGATCCGCTCCAGCAGCTCGCTGTAGGCGGAATGGTCCTGGAAGACCTCGACGCAACCACTCACCCGACCCTGGGCATTGAATACGGGTGAGACCACCTTGGTGATGTGACGCCGATTTCCGCTCTGGTCAGTAATTTCCATGTCAAAGGCCAGAGACTTCCCCTCAGTCTCAACCTCCCCATGGAAAGCGCACTCGCCCTGGCAGAGCTCATTGAAAAACACTTCATAGCACTGCTTGCCGAGAACCTCTTTCTCCTTCAAGCCTGTGAGCCGCTGCACCGTCTGGTTGAAGGAGGTGATCCGCCGCTCTCTATCCACGGTAAACACGCCGATTCCCAACTCCTCCAGGAGTCGGCTGAACCGCTCGTGCAAATCGTGCTCTTCATGCCCTGCTGATGTTCTAGCCATGGGCCGGTGATCTCCCCTTGAGCAGCAACGTGGCGATGAGCACAAGCGTTCAGTCGGCGGGGCCTATTTGCGGCCCTTCCGGCCTTGTCTCTACCTACCGCCCCGAGCTGGGCGAAGCGGTCGCTCACCGCGTAACTCTTGCTGGGAATCGACGCATTCAAGACTAACGGTGATTGCGAGCGAGTTCCCTCGAGGCTGACCTTAGGGTCGAAGCGCGTCAATCCGAACCACGCAGAAAGAGAATGAGTAGGATGTGCTCTGTGATGGATTATACTGGATGCAGTTCGAAGCGCCAGCCTCTTTTTTTTACATTACCACACTCCACGCCGACCTGGAAGACCCAGCAGTGCCTGCCTCCTGTTAGTCCCAGTTTATGCGGATGAGAGCTTGAAGCCCGACGTTTTCAAGTTGTCTTTGCGATGGAACCCGGTCGCTGTTTCCCGGTAACCAGTCTGAACCACTTTCCAGAGCTGTCGGGATCAGCCACCGCCGTCACCGCAGGAAGAGAGAAGACCACGGGATGAGGCAGGGCAAAAAAGCCCCGAGATCAACTGGCAGATTCCTAAAAAGCCTGGCATACTAACAAGGATAAGAGAGAAGGGATCATGCCCTTGCTTACCGTAAATCCTTTCACGAGGTGGTCACCGCGATGGAACCGAAAGACTGGAAAGTCCTCTTCATCGACGACGACGAGAGCATCCGGAAGGTAACTTCCATCGACCTGACGGACGCCGGCTACCAGGTCTTTACGGCTGCTGACGGGGAGAGCGGGATCGACCTCCTGAAGGACCAGCCATGTCAAATTGTGATCACGGATATCCGCATGCCCGGCATTGATGGCATCGAAGTGGTACGGAGGATCAAGGCGGATGATCCAGACATAGAAGTGATCGTTGTCACCGGCCACGGCGATATGCAACTGGCAGTGAAGGCCCTCCAGTTGGATGCCTCAGACTTTATCACCAAACCCATCGACCACGAGGCCCTCGAGGTCGCTCTCAAGAGAGCCAAGGAGCGCCATACCACCAGAAGAGAGTTGAGAGACTACACCGCTCTTCTTGAAGAGAAGTGGATGGAGACCTCGGAAAAGCTGGCGGAAACCTATAACTTTCAAAGGAACCTGATCGAGAGCTCCATCGACGGCATCATGGCCTGCGACCAGCGAGGGATCGTCATCACCTTCAACAAGAGCCTGGAGAGCATGCTGGGCCACTCAAAGAAGGATGTCCTGGGCACCATGTTCCTGGATCAGTTCTTTCCTCCAGGCCAGGCGACCAAGATTAAAGAGGCCTTGTACAGCGAGAAATACGAAGGAAAAGGCAAGCTCTCCGTGTATGAAACCTGCCTGGTCGCCAGGAACGGTACCGAGATCCCGGTTCAGCTTTCGGCGACCGCTCTGTTTGATGGCGGAAGAGAGATCGGCCTGGTTGCGTTCTTCCGGGACCTGAGAGATATCCGCCGGCTGGAGCAGCAGTTTGCAGACCAGGCGAGATTGCTGCACCAGGACAAAATGATCTCGCTCGGCAAGCTGGCAGGCAGCGTGGTGCATGAGATAAACAATCCCCTTACGGGGATCCTCAACTACATC
>JAGFXI010000292.1 GCA_017861095.1 Deltaproteobacteria bacterium
TTGGGGTTGGCGCCGCTTCTCGTCAAAGAGATCTTTCTCACCGTGGAGAAGATTGCCGAGCAGGGGACCACCGTGTTACTGGTAGAGCAGGACGTGCGCAATTCCCTCAGCATGAGTGATCGGGGTTACGTCCTGGAGCATGGTCGGGTGGTGATGGAGGGCGCAGGCGAAGAGCTCCTGGAGAACCCCCACATCCGGAAGGCGTACCTGGGGATCTAAGCGGATGCTGAAAAACTCTCTTTCATGATCTGGGAGGAGACTGCCACGTGAGCCGGGTTGGTCGGCGAGGCAAGGTGCATCTGGAGCATCCTGTTAACTCTCTGGCCTGTCGGAAGGCCTGCCGGACCTTGCACCACGGCCCGCAGGCAGGCCGGACCACCACGAGCTTATTCATGGTGCGACCACGCCGAGGCGTGGCAGCCTTGCCGAACCGACCAACCCGGCCCCGGTCTCCCCTGGATTCCTGTAAATGATGAGCTCCGGTCGACGAGTTTTTCAGCGACCTGCTAAGGGGCGGAATGCCTCGAGAGGAGTCATGTATGCACGGATTTTATGGAAGAATCCTCAAGGTTGACCTCAGCAAGAAAAGCTTTGCCATCGACAAGGTGGACGAGGAGGTAATCCGGACCTACCTGGGGGGAAAGGGCCTGGCGTCGTGGCTCCTCTATGAGCTGAACCCGGGGGGGATTGACCCCTTCGATCCCGCCAACTGTCTCATCTTTGCTACGGGACCGGTCACGGGAAGCAACATCTGGGGCTCCTGTCGATACGGGGTCTATACCAAGTCGCCCCAGACGGGCTTCTACACCGAGTCCTACTCGGGCGGCCGGGTGCCCGAGGCTATTGATGCCGCCGGCTTCGACGCCATCGTCATTCAGGGTAGCTCCGACGGGGCGACGGTTCTGGCCGTGCACCCTGAGGGCGTTGAGTTCCATGACGGGAAAGAGCTTTGGGGCTTGAACACCTACCAGGCAGAGGACGCGGTCAACGAGCGTTTCACCCGGAAGGACTCCGGCTTCAAGAGGGCGGGGGCGGTAGTAATCGGACCGGCCGGGGAGAACCTGGTTCGGTTCGCGGTGATCGAGAACGACTACTGGCGCTCGGCGGGAAGGACCGGGGTGGGCGCGGTCATGGGCTCGAAAAAGCTTAAAGGCATCCTCTTCCAGGGCGATCGGGAACGTCCCCTCTACGACCTCAAGGCGGTTCGGGAGTTTGCCAAGCGACTCGCCGCCCTCGCCAAGGATCATCCGGGGGTCAAGGCCTACAAGACCATGGGCACCCCCCAGATGGTGAAGATCATGAACAAGGCGAACGCCTTCCCCACCCGATACTGGGCGGAGGGGAGTTACGAGCACTGGGAGAAGATCAGTGCCGACGCCCTCCACCAGCGCTGCGACGTGAAACCTCACGCCTGCCTCAAGTGCCTCATGGCCTGCGGCCGGATGACTACGGTCCGCGAGGGCCGCCATGCCGGGCTCAAGCTGGAAGGGCCGGAGTACGAGACGATCTACGCCTTCGGCGGCCTCTGCCTCATCGACAGCATCGAGGAGATCGCCTATCTCAATACCATCTGTGACCGGGTGGGCATGGACACCATCTCCGCCGGCAACCTCTGTGCCTTCGCCATCGAGGCGCGGAAACGAGGAAAGATCGAGTATCCCATCGACTATGGGGACGTGGACGCCATTGCCGGTCTCCTGATCATGATCGCCACTCGCTCCGACATCGGGGACGTTCTCGCCCGAGGGATCCGGTACGCCGCTGAGAAATGGGACATGGAGGACATCGCCGTCCACGTGAAGGGGCTGGAGCCGGCCGGGTACGACCCGCGGGTCCTGAAAGGCATGGCCCTCGGGTACGCGACGTCGGACCGAGGGGCATGCCACCTCCGGTCCACCTTCTACAAGGCCGAGCTGAGCGGCATGATCAAGCCGGACCAGATTGAAGGGAAGGCCGAGCTCTTTATCGACTTCGAGGATCGTCTAACCATCTTCGATACCCTTATTCTTTGTCGCTTCTACCGGGACCTTTATCCCTGGGAGGAACTCGAGCGGATGATTCAGGCGGTGACCGGCTTGGATGCCGGCAAGGAGGCGCTGCGATCGAAGGCAGCGGCGGTCTCGACCCTGGTCCGCCGGTTCAACCTCCGCGAGGGCCTCACGCCCCAGGATGACCGGCTGCCCAAGGGCCTTCACCGTGAACTGGAGAAGACGGGGCACCGGATCAGGGAAGACGAAATGGAATTCATGCTGAGGGATTACTACCGGCTGCGGGGATGGGACGAGATGGGTCGACCGTGAGGCAGAAGAAAGCCTGGGCGCGGCGCTTGCGGTTGGCCTGGGCCGCGCCCTATTCTGAGGAAATCGGCAAGGCGCTTCATCTCTATTTATAGATATCGAGGAATTGGAGATTTCTCACCTGGAGCCGGTTCTTGGCGATCCTGGCAATGCTCTTCATGAAGAGGAAGCCAAACTCGTAGTCCTGGTAGAAGAGTTTTTCCAGCTCGGCGGCCTCCCAGGCGAAGAGCTTGACGTCGGTCAAGGCCCGGGCGTGAGTGGTGTACTGTCTCAGTTCCGTGTCGACGAGGGCGGAAAAGCCTAAGGAGCGGCCGCGGATCACCGTGTCCATCATGATTGTGGTGCCGGTACCCTTTTCCAGCTCCAGCCCTATCTTCCCATCGATCACCGCATAGAGATATTTGGCGTAGTCTCCCTCTTTGAAGATGTAGCTGCCCGCGCTGAACTCGGTTACCAGGGTAACCTCCGCAATCTTCTTCAACATCGGGTCCTTCAGGGAGCTGAACATCACGACCGTTTTCAAATCATCGAGTTCAACCACCGTCTCCTCCTTGTCTCCATTCGGTGCTAGCTGCGGGTCACTACTGCGGAGATCGAACACCCTTTTGGGCTGCTTGCAGCCTCAGCAGCCCCTCAAGGGTGGAACCCCGCGACGGCAACGTTGGAGCACCGAGGCACGAACCCCCGCACCAGATGTTTGATAAGACGATCTGGAACTCAGAAAGGCGAGAGTATTGTCATGATAGAACGGGGAGACCCGGTTGGCAAGGGCTTTTTCGCCCGTTCCCTTCATCGAGCCAGACGCCCCGTCCTCAGAGAGCCGGCTAATACTCAACAGGCAGCTGTGATAACTGGGCCAGGGTAAAAACGGGGCCGTCCTTGCAGACATACTCGGTGCCGATGTTGCACCTGCCGCACATGCCGATCCCACACTTCATCCGCATCTCGAGGCTCGTGATGATGCGCTCGGGGGGAAAGCCCAGCCCGGTGAGGACGGGCAGGGTGAACTTGATCATGATGGGCGGGCCGCAGACCAGAGCATAGGCGTTCTCGGAGCTCGGCGCCGTGTCCTTGGTGACGGTCGGGACGAACCCCACATGGTACTTCCAGTTTGGGTCCTTGGTGGCGTCCACGGTGATCTGCATCTTGATGTCGTCGCGCCGTTCCCAGGCCATGAGCTCCTCCTTGTAGAGGAGCATGCCGGGGGTCCGGGCGCCGTAGATCACGGTGATATCGCCGAAGCGCTTGCGGTTATCGGGGTGAAGCATGTAGACGATGGAGGATCTCAGGGTGGTGAAGGCGAAGCCGCCGCCCACGATTACCACGTTCCTGCCTTCCAGGATTTCCCAGGGGTACCAGTTTCCCAAGGGGCCGCGGACCCCCATCATGTCTCCAGGGCTCATTTGGTGCAAGGCGGTGGTCACGACGCCCACCTTGTTCACGGTGAAGAGGAGGTAGCC
>JAGFXI010000293.1 GCA_017861095.1 Deltaproteobacteria bacterium
GGGAGTTTTCTCCAGCTTCTGGAGCTCCTTGAGGGCGTACCCTTCGGCCGAGGCCGGCATCTTGGCCTTCAGCACCTCCTGCTTCAGGGCCTCGAGCTCATCGAGTTCTCGCTTTTCTTCCGGTTTGCGGAAAAATGCCATGCTCACCTCGACCCCCCTACTATACCCCAAGGCAGGCGCTATTGAGCGAAAAAAGTGTTTCTGGGCCGGACCACCCCGATCTTATTCATGGTTTGACCACGCCTTCGCGTGGCCTTGCGGAGTAGATCACCCGGCCTCCTGGTATCACCGGACAACCACGAGCAACCTGGGGCCGTCTCAGGGTTTTTCAGCAACTTGCGAGGAACTGCCCAGTCGAATCAACGGACTGTGAAACCCAAATCCCCCTCGCCCCTTGAAGGGAAGAGGAGATCTCTTTCGGTTTTGCCGTACCGGCTTTTTTGCCTCTCTATGGGGATATAGGGTTTCGCGTTGATGCTCAGGCAGGTTGACCAGCAGTGAGCAGCTTCCCACCTCACCCTCGCTTATTCCACGAGGCTGTAAACAGGAATAGATGCCGCCATTCTTAGCCCCTGCGTCGCCTCGGCCTCACCGAGCACGAAGTGAACTCGGCCGATCTCCTCTTCCAGCTCCCGAACACAGTGCTCGACAGAATCCGGCCTCACCACATGCTGGAACGGGACGCCCTGCTCAGTGGCACGAGCAGCGAGGAGCTCCACTCCCCTGGCCGCTCGCCCCTTAAATTGCTGAAAGAGGTCCTTTTGGTAGGCATTGAGCCTTTGGGGAGCCCGGTGGGCGAGGCCCGCACAGTTCACGGCCACAATCTCGTATGCCATGCGTTTGGCGAAGCCCACGGCGTATTCGACGAGGCGGGAGGAAAAGTTCGGGCCACGACCCACAACCAGTATCTTTGGACGTTCCTGAAGATCGCGACGGACGATCTCCAGGGCCGCATTCCGGGCCCCGCCCTGGGCGAGACCCGCGGCTTCGGCGTAACGTTCGAGACGCCGAATGGCGTCAGTCCTTTTCTTTCGCCTGACCACGATCTCCTTGTCGTCTCCAGGACTGCGGGAAAAGAGCCCTTTGATTCTCTTGATCACGGCACTCCCCTCCTCTCCCCTTCGCGAGCTTGCCGCGGCAGCGGCGCCTCGAAGGTGCTGCACTGCCCGGTCATATTGTTCGCCTCTGCTTTGTCGTGTTCGTCGAGCTCATCATGGTCTCCTGAGCTACCTCTTCACCACCAGCACAGGACAGGGTGCATGACCGATCACCTTCTCCACCACGCTCCCCATGAGCAGCCGTCTCAATCCCGTCCGTCCGTGGGATCCCATGATAATCGCCTCTATCTTCTTTTCCTTAGCAAGATCGATGATCGCCTTGTAGGCCAGCCCCTCGCGCACATGGCATTCGACCGCCACACCCGAGCTATCCGCTCGCTTCCTGCCCTCCTCCACAGTCCCCCGCGCCTTCTCGATGAGATCCTCTCCCACCTCCGGCGATTCTGCATAGAGTTCGCAGGCGAGATCGGTCGCGGCAACGATGTTGAGGTGCCCGCCGTAGGATTTGGCTATATCGAGCGCTCGCTCGGTGGCCCGCTGGCTGTAGCTTGAACCGTCAGTGGCGAGAAGAAGCTCGCGCCACCCGATCACCGTTCCTTCGGGGACAACAAGGACGTCCCTCTCGCTGTAGCCGACGACCCTCGCGGTGACGCTCCCCATGACGAACCGACCCAGAGCGTCGGCGCCTCTCCCCATAACGATGAGATCACACCCTTCGGCCTCGGCGAGGTTGACGATTTCTTCGTGGGGTTCGCCCTCGAGACAGGCGGTCCAAAGGGACGTACCGATCTCCCCGTCCGCCACCTGCCGGGCTCTGGCAAGCGCCTTTTCACATGGCTCACGAAGGACTGCCTTGATGCTCCGAACTCCCACAAGACGGAGATCACCTTCGTACGGGGGAACGACGGCCACGGCAAGGACCCGGCTCCCGTCCCCCCTGGCGAATCGCAAAGACTCTCTGAGGGCATTGGCGCTCGATTCCGAGTCGTCGAGGGCAACGAGAAGCTTTCTGAACCTTGCCATGGCGGACTCCGAAGTTACTCGCCTCCGGTTGGACGCTCCTCAGTTGACGGTCACCTCGGCGGAAGCCGGCGTCTTCTCCGCGGCGGCTGCGGATGAAGCCCTGACGGCTTTCCACATGCTCCCCAGGATGATGACGGCGCCGACGGAGAGGGCGAAACACATGATGCCAAAGCTGGTCTTGACGAGCACATTGACGGTGGTCTCGCTCAGGGTAAGGACGTTGAGCTGGACCAAATACTCCGGGACGGCGAGCGCTCTGCTCACGGCAACAATCAGCATGATGCTGCCCATGACGATCTTGATCATGTGGTCCTTGACATAGGTCGTACCGATAGCGCCCAGCTGAACGCCGAAAAGGGAGCCGGCAAGGATGATCAGGGTGAGTCTGATGTCGACCATGCCGTGGAAGGCCCAGTTGACCGTGCCGCCAAGACCCATGACGAAGGCCACGACCAGCTCGCTTGCTGAAGAGACGAGCCCGGAGGCGCCGATGACATAGATCATGCCCGGAACTCCGATGAAACCGCCCACGGCGATGGTGGCTGCGAGCATTCCGGTGGCGAAACCGACGGGCGCGATGAACCAGAGCGATATGGTCACATCGGCGGCCTTGAGGTGAATCATGGGCGGGAGGTAGATACCCTGCAACCTTTTGGCGAGGGCAGTGGAACCCTCCGAGTCGCTCCCGGTGGAGAGCTTCCAGGCGTCATAGAAGACGTAGCCGCCCACAACCACGAGAACGACGACGAAGGCGAGGCTCACGTAGAGGTTCGAGCCCGCCGGACCCCACTTGGCGAGAATGTAGTGCTGAAGCTGAATGCCCACCTGGACGCCGATGGAGGCAAACACTGCCACGAGAAGGCCGAGCTTGAGATCTACCTGGCCGTATCTGAATCGTTTGTAAGCCCCTACCAACGCCTTGGGGAACTTGTGGCACATGTTGCTCGCCACGGCCACATTGGCCGGAACTCCCAGACTCATCATCCCGGGGGTCAACACAAAGGCGCCTCCGGAGCCGATGAATCCGCTCACGAGCCCGCCGATGAATCCAACGATAAAAAGGAAGCTTATGTTTACCACGGTAAGGTCGATGAAATTGATTGCCTCATGCATCTCTCTCTCCTCCCCAGGCTGTACCCATATCCGGTGGGATGAGGGGGTTCTTCCAGCCCCACACTGATCTCCTCAGCTCTGCCTCCGCCTGATCGCGGCCTGTTCTCACTAAGCCTGAAGTTGTGGCTGTGGCCGTGGTCGCTTTCTCCGGACCGCCCGCTTCTCTGCTTTCGGCCGCGGCTGGAGCTGCTTCTTCGCCTCGATTCCGAGAAGGCTCCATAGATAGCTTGCAAAGGTGCCGTGGACGACGGAAAAGAGAAACACCGTGGCAACCGGTAGGACGGCGTACCAGCTTCCCTGGGCAAACAGGTGGGCCACCGTGGTCCCCCGGCTGAAGACTGCAGCATAAAGGCCCACGGAGAGCGCACCCCAAAGAATCGTCTTTCCTACCTGTTTTTTCTTCTCGTGCATGACAGGACCTCCCTTAGGCTGGCCGTCGTTATCCCCCGGCTTATCCCTGACTGTTCACAGACGGTGCCTGCAGCTGCGGCCTCCGTCTCCCCCGCAGCGAGGGGCGTTGCCTCGGCCTCGTCCGGTCCTGCTCCCGCATGATCTCCCGG
>JAGFXI010000294.1 GCA_017861095.1 Deltaproteobacteria bacterium
AACGGCGGGCTAGGCCCGCGTCACTTGCTCGAGGAGCCGCCGGTAGTAGACGTAATTCTCGAAAGGCACATCCTCCCGAACCCGGCCGTCGGCAAGAGGCACGTACCCTCCCTCGGCGAGAAGCGGCGGGACCTTTTCCTCGATTTCGCGGCGTATGGCTTCTTTGCCATGGCGCAACGCATCCAGATCGATGCCGCCAATGAGGCGGAGGTGACGACCAAGCTCACGGCGGATGTCGCGGTAGTCCATGGCGTCGACGTTCACCTCGCAGGCCCACAGGCAGTTGAACCCCCCCTTGAGAACGCTCGGGATGAGGATCCTGGAATTCGCAAAGGTCCGAAAGACGATCGTCTCTACCCGGTGACGGCGGAGTACGGCGAGAACCGGCTCATAGCTTGCCAGGACGAAATCCTCATACATCTGGGGTGAGATCAGGGGCCGGTCGTTTCCCCCGATGGGCTCGGTGAAGACCGCGGCATCGATCTCCACTTCCCGCAGGATCCTGTCCGCCAGCCTGGCGGCAAAGTCCGCCTGGATCGCCATGGCGTCGCGGACGAAGCGGGGATTGGTGATGAGAAGGCGGATCACCTCGCTGAACCGCGACCATTCGGCCACGCCCATGGAGAGGAAAAAGCCGCGGTGCACCCGCAGCATGAGCACATGGTCGCGTGCTTTCCAGGCGCGGAGCGACTCGGCCCACCTGTTCGGCAGCCGGCGGGGATCGTCGGGATCTAGGCGACGCCGAAGGCCGTCCAGCTCGAGGCTCGAGGTGGGCAACTTCCTGGGTCGCGGGAGAGGCTCCAGATCCACGATGAGCTCTTCACGCTGATCGGAGGGGAACATTTGGGAAAGGTCCGCACCGGGCGCAAGGCCCTGGGCTCGCCAGCGGCTGAGCACGTCGTCCCGAATGCCCTCCTCGAAGTAGGGCACTCGGTCGGGCTTTCCGTACCCCATGGTCTGCCGAAATCGTTCGCGGCTATTCATGGAAGAATCACCTCGTGTCGGGCGGGATCGTCTCGCGCCGGAGGGAAGAAGCCGGCGTCACCGCGACGCCAGGTCGCGGGCTATGGTGACGGCGCCGGCGGCGTCGGGGCTGTAGCCGTCGGCGCCGATCTTGTCCGCCAAGGCCTGGGTCACCGGCGCACCGCCGACCATGGTCTTAAATCCTCCGCCGTCTCTTTTCACACTGGCGACGGTCGCCTGCATGACAGGGAGGGTCGTCGTCAGCAGGGCCGACATGGCGATGATCAGGGCGTCATGGCGTTTCGCCATGGCGATGAATCTGTTGGGTGCCACGTCCACGCCCAGGTTGATCACCTTGAAGCCCGCGCACTCGAGCATCATGGCTACCAGATTCTTGCCGATGTCGTGCTGATCCCCCTTGACCGTGCCGATGACGACGGTGCCCGCCGGCGTGACCTCGGGCGCCGAAAGGCGCGGGCGCAACACGCCGAGACCGGCCTTCATGGCCTCGGCCGCCATGAGCATCTCGGGCACGAAGAAAAGACCTTCGCTGTATCGCCTGCCCACCTCATCCATGGCACCAATGAGGCCGTCCTGAAGAATGGTCGTGGCCGCCGTACCGTGGTCGAGAGCGGCCTCGACCAGCCTGACCGTCTTCGCCTGGTCGAAGGCCAAGACGGCGTCAACTATTTCTTGCATCGCCATATAGTCCCCTCTGCGGCCGCGGTGGGATCGAGAGATCCATCCCCGGTCGCAAGTGGTCACAGGGTGAGTCTTGTTTCTCACAGAGCCCGCCAGGCGGGTAAGTCCTGAGAAGCCGAGAGGCTTTGAACGGTTCACTTAGGACTTCGCTCGGAAGAAATCCCTTCGCACAGGCTGTCTGACAACTCCACAAACATTCTCATCTCCCCCTCGGGGAGGGAGAGGATGGAGGCTTCGACCTGAGCTCAGCTGAATGGTTGAGGGGGTGAAGTGTGAGGCGCATCCCCCTCACCCTTCCCCTCTCCCCCAGCGGGGGAAAGGAAGTTAAGAAAGCCGGTCGCCGGACAGCATCTAAGGGAGGATTTCCAGCTCGACGGCCTAAGTGAACCGTATTGGGGCTAGGTCTACTAAGAAGGCTGCGAGGCCTTTTGGAGCTGCTTGCCGATCAGATCGCGAAATCCCTGAAGAGTTCTGTCCTTGAGTAGCCTGCCATTGATGAATACAGCCGGTACCCCGCGTACGTCCGCCTTGAGGCCGTCTTGCAGGTCTCGGTTGACGAGGGCTTGTAAGGCCGGGTCTTTCCGGTCGGCGTCAAACTGTGCCTTGTTGAGTCCAAGCTCCGCCGCAATCTCGTCAAACTTCTTCTCGCTGAGGCTACCAGAGTTTGCGAAAAGCTTGTCGTGGTAGGGCCAGAATTTCCCCTGTTTGTGAGCTGCCATGGCAGCAAGAGCGGCCGGGGCGGCGAACTGGTGCATAGTCAACGGAAAATTCTTGAAAACAACTTTGACCTCTTTCGGATACTGCTCGAGCACCTGCCCGACGAGAGGCGAAAGCCTCGCGCAGTAGGGTCACTGAAACTCGCTGAACACCACGATCGTTACGGGCGCTCCGGGCGGGCCCAGAAACGGGGAGCCGGTGGTGTCAATTTCCTTAACGAACTCAATTTCAACGATTTGGAGTCTCCCCGCAGCTCGGTTGCTAAGATAAATTCTGTCCCCGTTGGCTGAACAGGCGATTCCATCAAACCCCCCACCTACGTGGAGCGTGTCTTCAAGTTTCCCCGCTGCCGAGTAAATGAGGACGTCTCCGTCCGGCGTGAGGGCGAAGGTCCACCTCCCGTCCGGGGTAACGGCAATGTCGAGGAGCTTCTTCCCTATCTGAATGGTTTGGCTACTCTGCCAATCCACAGTGGCATGAGCACCCACAGTTAAGAGCCCAATGCAGAACGATAGGACTGGTACAATCATCGCTCTCTTCATCTGACGGGTCTCCTTTCGGTATAAGAGATGTAAGGGAAATCTGCACCATCACGAACTGGGGAGTCAAACGAGTTCTCGCGGCGCGAAGCCGACGCCAAAACTCGCTTCCACTGAACCGCTGAGGGCGGAGGCGAATACTTGGAGATTTTGGCGGCAGATCCGTGCCGGTGGCGCCACTATAGGGCAACTGCCCCGATATATCAAGCGATAGGGTGGGTGGCGCATCATGGGTTGTGTCAGGAAAGAGAAAGGAGCACCTCTTTAGGTGCATGGTAGGGATACCTTAACACCGATTTTCGCGCGCGTTCAACCGTCACAGTAAAGGTGAGTTTGGCGTTACCTGGCCATGAGAGTGACTGGGGAAGCCGTTGCCAAGGGACCGCTGTCAGGATGGGGGGTTATGGGCTCGACGTGGGCTTCTGTAGTTGCCCGCTGGCACGACCATCTCCACGATCTCGCGACGGCGTCTCTTGTATAATGCGGGCTGGGAGATGAACGAATGAGAGGACACCTTGGCAGAGGAGGGCAAAGCCAATGGCAAAGGATCCAGGGCTGGGATTCAGAATCTTGGCCACAGTGACAGGGGTAAAGGCACGCTGCAACGCTGGTCATCAAGAGGGGGATGAGTTTGAGATCAGCTGCCACAATCCTGGGGGTCTGTGCGGGTTTTTCTATCACGACATCTTTCCCAGCCTGTTAGCCTTCCAATTCGGTGGGAATCTGCCTTGGTGGCAAGGTGACGTGATCCAGGTTCAGTGCCCTGATAGCCATAACCTAGTGACGGTCAAACTGGAAAGATCGAAGAGACCGTAATGGACGCCTGGTCCGGGAAAGGTCGAAGAGACCGTGATGGACAGATCGTCCGCCCATCCCTGAGGCGCTCAAGAAGCACCTGGCCGTCTACCAAGAGCACGCCGCAGCGAACTAGACATCGAGGCGGGAGCCGAAAGGAAGAATCATGAGCTTGATTGAGGTCGAGCAAGAGAAATGCAAGCGGGACGGCATTTGTGCGACGATTTGCCCTTTGGAGCTGATCCTTCAGGAGGGGGAGGGCTTTCCAGAGCCTACAGGCGATGCTGATGAGCTGTGCATCTCCTGCGGCCATTGTGTGGCTGTCTGCCCGACTGGAGCGTTGTCTCTTTCCGGACTGCCGGTGAGGGACTGCCTTCCTATGCAGGATGATTTAAGGGTCAGCGCCGAGGCGGTGGAACAATTTCTCAAGGTGCGACGCTCCGTCAGGGTTTTCAAGGAGGAGCCTGTCGCGCGTGAGGTCCTGGAGCGCGTAATCGATTCTACAAGGTGGGCACCGTCCGCCATTAACATTCAGCCCGTGCGCTGGCTGGTCATCGAAAGGCCTGTCGACGTGCGGACCCTGGCCGGCCTCATAGCTGAGTGGATGAGAAAGGAAACTCTTGCTCCGCGCTATATCGCGGCCTGGGACCGAGGCAAGGATGTGGTCTTAAGAGGTGCTCCGCACCTTGTCGCTGCCTGCGGCCCCACCGAAAACTTCTGGGGGCCGGTCGACTGTGCAATCGCTGTGACTTACCTTGAGCTCGCCGCCCAGGCTCATGGGCTCGGCACATGCTGGTCAGGCCTCCTGACTCGAGCCGCCACCTCGTATGCACCGATAGCGGAGTTTCTGGGCCTGAAAGAGGACCAGAGAATCAACGGCGCCCTCATGATCGGTTATCCAAAGTACCGCTATCGACGAATCCCGATGAGGAACAGGGCCATGGTGACGTGGCGGTGAGCGTTCCACCGCAGACGCTGGCGCCTTCGCGAAAAAAAAGCTACCTTGCCCATCTCCAGCACTCCACCACATTACCGCCGAACCTTACCAGTTTTCTGTTCTGAGTGGCAACTCAGCCTGTTATGTCAGGATGCCGTACCGGCGCGCCTTGGCTTCGTCGTAAGCCGCCTTGCGGTTGTCACAGCTCTCGCGAGGACAAAGCTGGCAGCTGGAAAAGGAAACTTCAGTGGGAAAATAGATCCCGGAGACCGACTTCCGGGGAATCATCAGAAGGCTCTCCGTAAGGCGCACCCCGAGCAAGGACTCCACCCCGGCGAGGAGGGAAAAAAGGTTTTTCTGCTCCTCGGTCGGCCAGTCCTCCAAAGAGCCCGGGGACATGCAGGATAATGTCTCTAGGGCGAAGGTGTTGCGCATGTGATCCTCGAACAGCCGACGGGCCTCAATGAGGGCCAGGTTGCCGATCTCATCCAGGAGATACTTCTCGAGCAGGTCGCCCGTCTGGTCCATGGTCCTATCGAAGGCCTCCCCGACCGTCATGACGAAAGGGAAAACCCGGACGATTCCCTCTAGGTTCCGTCTCAGCACCCGGCTGCGAAAGCTCACGCCGTTGATGACGACTCCATCTTCGGCCTTCGCGTCCACATAGGCGGCCCGGAAGGCTGCTTTGGGTCGGAGCACGCCTTGCACCGAGGCCACCACGCGCTGCACGAGCTCGCGACGGGCACCCCGCAGGCGTCTTGCAATAGAGTCGGCATCCAAGGTAAGAGTGTCGATGGAAAAGATATCCATCCAAGGCTCTTTCATGCGGGAGAAGACGGAACGACCACGAGGATGCTATCATGGCCGAACAGGTGTTCTCAACAGCCGTGGTTAACCTTCTTCCCAATCTCACTACGGCGGCTCGTCCACAATTCGGGCTAGGCACTCCGAAGCAGTTGAGGCGAGACATGGTTGAAATCCACATCGACGGGCAGACGATTACCTCCAGAAGGGGCGTGACCCTGTTGGAATCCTTGGTGTCTGCCGGGGTTTTTCTTCGCTCCGATTGCGGCGGCCGTGGTCGCTGCGGCAAGTGCCTGGTCGGTGTCGCCGGCGCCGAGCCGGACGCACTGAGCGAACCTGATGAGGAGGAGGGCAGGGTGCTTGGTGCGGAGAGCCTGGCGGCCGGGAGGCGTTTGGCCTGCCGGGCCCAGGTGCTGGCGGAGGTGTCTCTGCACGTGTCGGATGAAAATCGCCTCACGCCGGAGGTGGTGCACAAGGGGTTGCCCATCCTGCTATCGCGGCTGGAAGCACTGCCGGCCCCTCGACGGACGCCTCGTTCATTGGGTTACGGAATCGCGGTGGACGTGGGGACTACGACCATCGCCCTCTACTTGTGTGATTTGGAAAAACGCACGGTCGCGGCCTCGACCTGTCTCAGAAACCCGCAGGCCATCTTCGGCGACGATGTCATTAGCCGGATCAGCGCCGTGCTCTCGGATCCGGCAGCCCTGCCGCGACTTCAGAAGATGGTCGTGAGCGCCGTCGATTGGGCTGCCCTGGCCCTCTGCCGCCAGGCAGAGATCGAACCCAAGGGGATAGGAGCTCTCGTGGCGGTCGGCAACAGCACCATGATTCACCTGCTCCTCGGAGAAGATCCCTCCTCGATTGGGGTTTTCCCGTACTCGCCAAGGTTTGTCGAAGAGAGGAGCCTTGTCGCCGGCAGCATCGGGTTGAGGTTCAGCCCCGGCGCCCGCCTGCGGACCCTGCCACTTATCAGCGGCTATCTGGGGGCGGATATCATCGGTGCCGCTCTGGCAGCATGACGGATCGCGGTCTGGTGGCCACATCCTGCGCCACCGGCCCGGCCCTCGAAGGCGCGGCCGTCCGCCACGGCATGCAGGCCACCTCCGGCGCCATCGATTCCGTCTCGTTTGACCGAAAGACCGGACATCTCACCTACACGGTAATCCAGCGCGAGACCGGACCGCGGCGACCGCCCGCCGGCATCTGCGGCTCAGGGATTGTCAGCGCGGTGGCTGAGCTCTTGCGGGCGGGGGTAATCTCAAAGAGCGGCAGCTTCGACCCGAACTCTCCGTCTCCTTGCCTGCGCCGGGGCGCAACGGGATCCCTCGAATTCGAGATCGTTCCCGAGGAGGCATCCGATAACGGCCGCCCGATCACGCTCACCCAGGGAGATGTGCGGGCGGTGCAGCTGGCCAAGGGTGCCTTGCGGGCAGGAATCGATCTGCTGTGCCGAGAGATCGAGATTCCCTGTCCCGCCAAGATCCTTCTCGCAGGGGCATTTGGGAGCCACATTGAAAAGAGAGATGCCCTTCAGCTGGGGATGTTCCCGAGCCTGAAGGAGGAAGAGATCGAGGTAGTAGGGAACGCGGCCGGTGCCGGGGCAATCCTTGCCCTCTGCGATGAGGCCTGTTTCGACCGGGCAAGAGACGTGGCCAAAGCAATCCAGATGGTTGATCTTGCCGGGCACCCCGATTTCCAGAACACGTTTATCCAGTCTCTTACGTTTTGAAAGAGCCCGGCGAATGGCGCGGGGCAGGGTGGTCTGCTCTGCAAAGGCGCCACGCCGAGGCGTGGTCGCAGCAGGCGGTTTGTGTATAATGCGGGTTAGTCCTAAACGACGGGGACCTGGGTAGTGAGGTGCTGGAGATGAGAGGACTGATGATTGTCCTGTCAGTGTTGGTACTGGTGATGCCGATCTTCGCCGACGGCGCACGAGGGCTGGATGGGGTGCAGATGCCTGCCCCATCCTGGCAGGGAGGCACGGACGAAGCGACCGTCGTGTCTGGTATGAGGGAGATTCTCGCGCGGGCCACCGGCGATCAGGATGAGGTGAAAATGGCTCCCTTGTCCCCGCAAGGAGGCCTGGATGACGCCACTATTGTCTCGGGTCTAAGGGAGGCCCTCGCAGTGGCCACCGGTGAGGCGTTAACCGGGGTGAGCACCGTGGACGGGTACTTCGGCAACGAGGCCATCAAGATCCCCTTGCCGGCACGGATGCAGAAGATGGCCGAAACGTTGACCATGCTCGGATTCCAGCAGGAGGTCGATGTGTTTGTACTGAGCATGAACCGCGCGGCGGAAC